>NZ_JBQZXE010000360.1:0-308 GCF_053555855.1 Shigella sp. SIG3 | reverse complement strand
GAAATCAGATTTTGCATGGACTGGAATCATGCTGTTATTTAGGGGCGAAGAACTGGCTTTTTCTTCCGCCTTCTCACCAGTAACGATTAGAAAAATAATGAAATGCCCCCCTCCGGGGAGGAGGACCGTAGAAAAAAGGACCCGCCAGCAAAAACATTGGGGATGAACAGCTTTCGCTACTCAGATTGCTGGCGGGTAAAGTTCCTCATGAATTAAGAATGCTACGCGATCTTTTTTAATGGAAATGAAAATTATTGTCAATTAGTCGTGCGTGTTTTTTCATACAATATTGGTAAAGGTGATTCAGG
>NZ_JBQZXE010000359.1:0-309 GCF_053555855.1 Shigella sp. SIG3 | reverse complement strand
CTGAGGGATCCCCACAAAATTACTGCTAATAAACCAGCACCATATTTCGGTAGGTTCTGGACAGATGGTTTAGAACTGTGCTCAGTACTGTTCGTCTTAAAATAAGTGGCGAGTGTCGAAGAACATTCTTCGCTAACGTCAGATATGAGATAACCCGCCGGGATTTAATGCTGTTAGCCTGATATTTCAGGTGTAACCCTTTATTTTCAGCGTGATAACCGAGTAACCACATTACGATAGTGCTCAACGTTGCCAGCAGACTCAGAACCAGAATTCTTCCTGTTGAACGACTTTTGCTGGCCCGAAGAC
>NZ_JBQZXE010000358.1:0-311 GCF_053555855.1 Shigella sp. SIG3 | reverse complement strand
ACTTTGCAGTGCTCACACAGATTGTCTGATAGAAAGTGAAAAGCAAGGCGTCTTGCGAAGCAGACTGATACGTCACCTTCGTCTAGAGGCCTAGGACACCGCCCTTTCACGGCGGTAACAGGGGTTCGAATCCCCTAGGGGACGCCACTTGCTGGTTTGTGAGTGAAAGTCACCTGCCTTAATATCTCAAAACTCATCTTCGGGTGATGTTTGAGATATTTGCTCTTTAAAAATCTGGATCAAGCTGAAAATTGAAACACTGAACAATGAAAGTTGTTCGTGAGTCTCTCAAATTTTCGCAACTCTGAAGT
>NZ_JBQZXE010000357.1:0-312 GCF_053555855.1 Shigella sp. SIG3 | reverse complement strand
ATCAATTCTAGGCCTGTCTGCGCGGTCGTAGTACGGCTGGAGGCGTTTTCCGGTCTGTAGCTCCATGTTCGGAATGACAAAATTCAGCTCAAGCCGTCCCTTGTCCTGGTGCTCCACCCACAGGATGCTGTACTGATTTTTTTCGAGACCGGGCATCAGTACACGCTCAAAGCTCGCCATCACTTTTTCACGTCCTCCCGGCGTCAGCTCCTTCTCCGCGAACGACAGAACACCGGACGTGTATTTCTTCGCAAATGGCGTGGCATCGATGAGTTCCCGGACTTCTTCCGGATTACCCTGAAGCACCGTTGC
>NZ_JBQZXE010000356.1:0-316 GCF_053555855.1 Shigella sp. SIG3 | reverse complement strand
AACGGGGAATACAGCCATCAGTTGCTTGCCCCGGCTGACAATATCTCCATTGCAAAAAATGAACTGGCGGTTCTGGGGACGATTTCATGGACGTGACAAACGATGATTACATCCGTCTGTTGTCGGCACTGTTGCCCCCCGGTCCGGCGTGGTCAGCCAGAGATCCGGCGATTGCCGGTGCGGCACCGTCATTAACCCGCGTTCATCAGCGTGCGGATGTCCTGATGCGGGAGCTGGATCCGCGCACCACCACTGAACTGATAAACCGCTGGGAGCGTCTGTGCGGTCTGCCGGATGAATGTATTCCCGCAGGGAC
>NZ_JBQZXE010000355.1:0-318 GCF_053555855.1 Shigella sp. SIG3 | reverse complement strand
CAGCAGGCTCACCATGAAAGCGCTGGAAATGGCATGGGAAACCCGTGGTAAGCCCGGCGGGGTGATGTTCCACAGCGATCAGGGCAGTCATTATACGAGCAGGCAGTTCCGGCAGTTATTGTGGCGATACCAGATCAGACAGAGTATGAGCCGGCGCGGAAACTGCTGGGATAACAGCCCAATGGAACGCTTCTTCAGGAGTCTGAAGAACGAATGGATGCCGGTGGTGGGTTACGTAAGCTTCAGCGAGGCAGCTCACGCCATAACGGACTATATCGTTGGATATTACAGCGCACTAAGACCGCACGAATATAACGG
>NZ_JBQZXE010000354.1:0-325 GCF_053555855.1 Shigella sp. SIG3 | reverse complement strand
AGTGGTGAAAAGCATCAGTGCCGCCACGAAATGTCAGACCGTGGATGTGTCCCTGATTGCCGGTGAACCCAAAGCCGGGGTTGAACATCTTGAACCCTACGGTTTTACCGCAAGGGCAAACAGCGGTGCGGAAGTGGTGGTGTTGTTTCCGGATGGCGACCGTTCTCATGCGGTGGTTGTTACGGTGTCGGACCGGCGCTACCGCCTGAAAGGGCTGCAGACGGGTGAGGTGGCTGTCTATGACGATCAGGGGCAGTCTGTGACGCTGACCCGGGAGGGGATCGTGGTGGACGGTACAGGTAAAACGATCACGTTTCGCAATGCG
>NZ_JBQZXE010000353.1:0-327 GCF_053555855.1 Shigella sp. SIG3 | reverse complement strand
ACTGCGCCGACCAAAACGATCGGCAAGCCAGGCAAAACAGGGAATTGTCAGGCAGCTTAATCCACCTAACAGCAAACCAATATTAAGGAAAAGTTCGCGCGGTAACCCCATATTCTGGGTTGAATAATTAAGTGCAAAGGCAGTAACAATGTACATCGTCAGCAACTCGCACAGTCGTAGTGCAATAATCTTCAGGAAAGCACCGGGATGTCGTAACAGAGCTTCGATAACCGGGATGCGTTTTTTCGCGGCCGCTTGATTATGTTGCTGTTGTTCAAATTCCGCGGACTCCTCCATGCCATTGCGCACCCACAATGCTCCCAGTAC
>NZ_JBQZXE010000352.1:0-332 GCF_053555855.1 Shigella sp. SIG3 | reverse complement strand
ACTCGATATGAGGAAGAAAGTTTTTAAATGTTGGGTTTGAAAATACCTGTCCATCAATACGGGTGGAGCGATCTTTTAGTATTCTGGCGGTGCGCCACACCTGACCGGTTTCTATGTTCATTTGCTTCTCCATCTGGATCAGGATGGAGGGTTCATAACCGGTTTCTGTTTCTGCTTTCATTTTTATACCGGTTTTTGCCAACTGGCGTTTGCCATCATCACCTTCGAAAAAGTCATACTCATATCCTGCACGCCCGCACATAATAATGTGCGCCTGACTGTTAACAAATCGATCGGTAAAGCGTCGCCACTCCTGTTTGAGCCACGCCCAG
>NZ_JBQZXE010000351.1:0-333 GCF_053555855.1 Shigella sp. SIG3 | reverse complement strand
CCGACACATCGCTTCAACAGGGAATTGTTGTCGCCATTGTTCGACTAACGCGTATTTTTCAGCGACTCCTGGGCAAAATACGCTGTTGCTTTTTTTAATATATCTCGCTCAAGTCGTGCTTCATTTAAAGCCTTACGCAGTTGCATAACTTCAGATTCCAGCTCAGCCACTGTGCGGGAGCCTGGTGTATTGAGCCCTTTTCTTGCGGCGGTAACCCATTGTCCTAAAGTGCCTTCAGGAAGAGATAATCGGGAAGCGCCTTCACTGATCGAAAGCTGATTTTCAGGAACCGTTTTGACGGCTTCGGCTTTAAACTCCGTAGAGTAACGTTGG
>NZ_JBQZXE010000350.1:0-334 GCF_053555855.1 Shigella sp. SIG3 | reverse complement strand
GCCCAGGGCAATGTTCTGCCTGTTCTGTACGGTGAAATGCGCGTGGGGTCGCGGGTGGTATCTCAGGAGATCAGCACGGCAGACGAAGGGGATGGTGGTCAGGTTGTGGTGATTGGTCGCTGATGCAAAATGTTTCATGTGAAACCGCCTGCGGGCGGTTTTGTCGTTTATGGAGCGTGAGGAATGGGTAAAGGCAGCAGTAAGGGGCATACCCCGCGCGAAGCGAAGGACAACCTGAAATCCACGCAGTTGCTGAGTGTGATTGATGCCATCAGCGAAGGGCCGGTTGACGGTCCGGTGGATGGATTAAAAAGCGTGCTGCTGAACGGTACGC
>NZ_JBQZXE010000349.1:0-335 GCF_053555855.1 Shigella sp. SIG3 | reverse complement strand
CTGGAGAAGACATAAACAAACCGATCAGCATCGCTGCAGCCAACCGATTCGTAAATAGAATAAGGGGAGGGATGGATCTAGGTTACTGGCGAACACATGATTTCAGAAGAACGCTTGTTACACGGCTGTCCGAGATGAATGTCGAGCCTCATGTTACTGAGCGAATGCTCGGTCATGAACTTGGCGGGATAATGTCCGTATACAATAAACACGACTGGATAGAGGCTCAGCGCAAAGCGTATGAGCTTCACGCTGATAAATTGTTCTGGCACATCAGGAGCATTTCTGATTAACGCCACCGTTAAGAATCCACCCTTCAACAGCTTCACGAAGGT
>NZ_JBQZXE010000348.1:0-337 GCF_053555855.1 Shigella sp. SIG3 | reverse complement strand
CCCTTCTCGTCGGTAATTTCACAAGTTGTCCCATACTTGCAAGATCGCGCATCAGCTCCGGTATACGTCCCGGTGAAGCGCCCTGCAATGTCATCAGCATTCTCATCACCATTCCGCATGATTCTGAGAAACTCAGTTGATTCGGCCAGTAACCTTTCAGATGTTCCGCCATTTTAATCATCTGATATCTCACCAGATTATAAGCCAGTAAGACACCCCACAGCTCTTGCTCCACAAGCTCCGGCTTTTTACTTCTCAGCGTCAGCCTGCTCAGTTGCATCGTCTGTTTTATCTCCCTGTATCCCAGTTCGATTTCCCAGCGATTACTGTACAGATC
>NZ_JBQZXE010000347.1:0-338 GCF_053555855.1 Shigella sp. SIG3 | reverse complement strand
TGGTGCTGACATGGTGCTTGCGAAACGTTCAGACCGCTCAACTGATGGACGACTGAAACGTAAGACAGCTGAGTGGTTCTATAAGTTACACAACAAAATAAGCCCCCCAAAGATCGAGGAAAATGTCGGAGATTTTCGACTCATGTCTCGTGAGGTTGTGGAGAACATTAAACTGTTGCCTGAGCGCAATCTTTTCATGAAAGGCATACTGAGCTGGGTGGGTGGTCAGACAGATGTCGTTGAATATGTACGCGCAGAGCGTGTTGCTGGCATCTCAAAATTTAATGGCTGGAAATTATGGAATCTGGCACTGGAAGGTATCACAAGTTTTTCAACCT
>NZ_JBQZXE010000346.1:0-338 GCF_053555855.1 Shigella sp. SIG3 | reverse complement strand
AGGTTGAAAAACTTGTGATGCCTTCCAGTGCCAGATTCCATAATTTCCAGCCATTAAATTTTGAGATGCCAGCAACACGCTCTGCGCGTACATATTCAACGACATCCGTCTGACCACCCACCCAGCTCAGTATGCCTTTCATGAAAAGATTTCGCTCAGGCAATAGTTTAATGTTCTCCACAACCTCACGAGACATGAGTCGAAAATCTCCGACATTTTCCTCGATCTTTGGAGTGCTTATTTTGTTGTGTAACTTATAGAACCACTCAGCTGTCTTACGTTTCAGTCGTCCATCAGTTGAGCGGTCTGAACGTTTAGCAAGCACCATGTCAGCACCT
>NZ_JBQZXE010000345.1:0-343 GCF_053555855.1 Shigella sp. SIG3 | reverse complement strand
GCAGCCGTGCCTGCCCGTCCTGCGGAAAAAAGGCCACAGACCTGTGGATAGCGACACAGCTGAATCGTCTTCCTGACTGCGACTGGGTACACCTGGTCTTCACCCTGCCGGACACGCTGTGGCCGGTGTTCGAAAGCAACCGGTGGCTGCTGAATGACGTGTGCCGTCTGGCGGTGGAGAATCTGCTGTATGCCGCCCGGAAACGGGGGCAGGAACCCGGTATCTTCTGCGCCATCCACACGTATGGCCGTCGTCTCAACTGGCATCCGCATGTACATGTGTCTGTAACCTGTGGAGGTCTGAATAAGCATGGTCAGTGGAAAAAGCTGAGCTTCCTGAAAGA
>NZ_JBQZXE010000344.1:0-344 GCF_053555855.1 Shigella sp. SIG3 | reverse complement strand
ATGTAGAACCAGCTGGCATTCGTGAAGATTTGTTGCTGAAGTAGTTTAAAATTTTTGTCGGCGACATCCGGGAATACGGCGGCAAAGGCGACAAGAAGGAAAATTAGCAAAGCAGATGTAAAGAATACCGCTTTGTTAATCTGACTTGTAGACTTCTTTGGGATTGTATCATTTTCACTCATAATCATTTATTCCATTAATTAAATTCGCACTGGATAGAAGGTACTACCTCTCACAAAGTAGCAAAGTTCAACTGGCTATGCGGCGTTAATCGTAATGCATGGTGGAATGTTGAGGTGTACTGGCAATAGCGGACACTACCATTTGTTCTTTTTTTAAGCAGT
>NZ_JBQZXE010000343.1:0-347 GCF_053555855.1 Shigella sp. SIG3 | reverse complement strand
GCATGGCACGTTACTTCCGCTTGTTCAGCCAGTTCACGATCATACTGGCAAGAATACCAGCAATGACCGGAGCCGCTAAATCATGCCAGAAGGCCATGCCCAGTTCTGCGAACGTCATATAGCCGCCTGTATTGTAATGACAACGTTTCGCGGCTATTCTTGTATTGTTTGGATGCAAGAATGGCCCCCGTGGTGTTGTCAGGTGCATACCTGCAACGTGCGGGGGTTTTCTCTCTCCAGCAACCAATGCCACCAGGGATTAAGCCCCCGCAACATTGCGCCTCACCGGAATCCTTCCGGCTTGACGCTGATTCTACGACTGTTTTTCTGTTCCGGAATCCGTCTCA
>NZ_JBQZXE010000342.1:0-348 GCF_053555855.1 Shigella sp. SIG3 | reverse complement strand
GAAAATGAGCAGTAAAACCTCTACAGGCTTGTAGCTCAGGTGGTTAGAGCGCACCCCTGATAAGGGTGAGGTCGGTGGTTCAAGTCCACTCAGGCCTACCAAATTTGCACGGCAAATTTGAAGAGGTTTTAACTACATGTTATGGGGCTATAGCTCAGCTGGGAGAGCGCCTGCTTTGCACGCAGGAGGTCTGCGGTTCGATCCCGCATAGCTCCACCATCTCTGTAGTGATTAAATAAAAAATACTTCAGAGTGTACCTGCAAAGGTTCACTGCGAAGTTTTGCTCTTTAAAAATCTGGATCAAGCTGAAAATTGAAACACTGAACAACGAGAGTTGTTCGTGAGTC
>NZ_JBQZXE010000341.1:0-348 GCF_053555855.1 Shigella sp. SIG3 | reverse complement strand
TTGATACCGGCAGGAATTGTCACAAATTCCCGCTCCATGCAGCGGGCAATTTCCGGATACCCTTCGTCATCAACACGTACAAACCAGAAGACCAGTTTTTTGTTTCTGGCATCCACAAAGAACGGAATATTCAGGTCTGCGCAACACTCAACGGCATCGTCAAAATTATCAAAGCGCAGAACCTCAGCTTCTTCGTAACCGGCTCATTTAAACCGTCTGGTCTGTTTCCTCCGGCTCCACAAAAATAATGTCCATCATTTTGAAGTGGACACTATCGTATGGAATACCGGACCTGGATCACTGAAGCTTTACGCCTTCATTTCGAAGAATATTTACCACGGGTTGTAG
>NZ_JBQZXE010000340.1:0-355 GCF_053555855.1 Shigella sp. SIG3 | reverse complement strand
CTTTTGTTGACCACTTCAACATCTGTTTCAACCAGGCAGTTAACATGACATTCCGCAATCACACCACCGGGTTCTCCTTTCCATTTTTGACAAACAAAAACTCCTGTTAAATTGCCGTGCCGATTAACAGATGTATGCCCTACGATGTAGCTTCCTTTAGTTGCTTTTTCTGCCTTGGCACGCAGTGCCTGATAGTCAATCTTGCTCACTGGTTGCCTCCTTTGCGCCACATCGCATTCAGATATTTGTTGTCATTAACAGAACCGAAACTCTTTCTCTTAAGCAATTCCTCTCTCGATGGCATTGGCTTTACGCGCTGGCGAATAATCATTTCTGCCGGAAGAATGCCGGGATT
>NZ_JBQZXE010000339.1:0-356 GCF_053555855.1 Shigella sp. SIG3 | reverse complement strand
TGACCGTTCTCATGCGGTGGTTGTTACGGTGTCGGACCGGCGCTACCGCCTGAAAGGGCTGCAGACGGGTGAGGTGGCGGTCTATGACGATCAGGGGCAGTCCGTGACGCTGACCCGGGAGGGGATTGTGGTGGACGGTGCAGGTAAAACGATCACGTTTCGCAATGCACCTGAAGCACGTTTTGAAATGGACCTGGAAGTGACCGGACAGGTGAAAGACCTGTGCGACTCCGGCGGCACCACCATGTCAGCGATGCGGCTTGCCTATAACGGGCATCGTCACAGAGAGAACGGTCAGGGCAGTAACACCGACAAACCTGATAAAGCGATGGAGGCATGATGGAACTGTGGCTGAT
>NZ_JBQZXE010000338.1:0-357 GCF_053555855.1 Shigella sp. SIG3 | reverse complement strand
ACCCATTTTTTCAAGCGCGGCGTAAGAACGCGCTTTAAGTTCATCGTCAATACGCAGGTTAATGCTACCCATGTCTTACACCTCTTGTAATTACAAATGTCATTACAAGTATCGCACTACAACATGCTTAGGGCAAGTCACGAAGGAAGTCAGAAAGTAGTCGTAAGAACGGTGATCACTGTCCGCTTTGTGCCAGGAGCAGCCATTGCTAAGTCCATCCTGTATTGTGCAGGTCAGCTCTTTTTTAAAGAGTCCGGCCATCATCTTACTGGTACAGACACCATATACTTTGTGACGGTCAGGCTACATATGCACAACTCAACTTATTCATCTATTTTTTGCTTTAGCATGTCAGTG
>NZ_JBQZXE010000337.1:0-359 GCF_053555855.1 Shigella sp. SIG3 | reverse complement strand
GTTTCCCGGTACGCCACATTTTCTGCACCTGCTCAACGAAATTTTTGCCTGACGATGGCGGCGGCAGAAGTACCGAGATATCCCCCTGCAACAGCCTGGCGGCATCCGATACGGCAGAATCCACCACTTTCATCGCATCAGAAACATACCCCAGCATTATGCTGGCATTACCGATAACGTCGTTCTGCACGAAATCCGCCACACCATCGATACTGAAACCGCTGAAGCTGTCACTGATGCAGTCATCCAGTGCAGAACAGGATGACATCAGCGTCTGCGCCGTCGCCGCACCTGATGTGGGGTAAGAGAGTTCTCCCGCTTCGACAAACTTCAGGTCAAAGCGGACAATACGCCCTTCA
>NZ_JBQZXE010000336.1:0-369 GCF_053555855.1 Shigella sp. SIG3 | reverse complement strand
CTCCAATGAAAAAAAGAAATTTTAGCGCAGAGTTTAAACGCGAATCCGCTCAACTGGTTGTTGACCAGAAATACACGGTGGCAGATGCCGCCAAAGCTATGGATGTTGGCCTTTCCACAATGACAAGATGGGTCAAACAACTGCGTGATGAGCGTCAGGGCAAAACACCAAAAGCCTCCCCCATTACCCCGGAACAAATTGAAATCCGTGAGCTCAGGAAAAAGCTACAACGCATTGAAATGGAGAATGAAATATTAAAAAAGGCTACCGCGCTCTTGATGTCAGACTCCCTGAACAGTTCTCGATAATCGGGAAACTCAGAGCGCATTATCCTGTGGTCACACTCTGCCATGTGTTCGGGGTTCATCG
>NZ_JBQZXE010000335.1:0-373 GCF_053555855.1 Shigella sp. SIG3 | reverse complement strand
ACGGGGGCAGGCTGTATTGCGCGTGCTGACTTTGAAGCCCGGCAACGGGCGGCGCGGACGGATGAAACCACCTATGTGGTGCAGGGCTGGCGACAGGGTAACGGTACGCTGTGGCAGCCCAACCAGCGGGTGATTGTCTTCGATCCGGTCTGTGGTTTTGACAATACCGAACTGCTTGTCTCGGAAGTCACGTTTACTCAGGACCAGAATGGCACTCTGACGGAAATCCGTGTCGGCCCGCCTGATGCTTATCTGCCTGAACCCGAAGACCCCGGCGCGCGGAAAAAGAAAAAAGCCAGAGTACAGGAGGACCCGTTCTGATGAGGACGATTGAAGCCATGCAGCGACAACTCCTCGGCCTGATTGGGCGGGC
>NZ_JBQZXE010000334.1:0-379 GCF_053555855.1 Shigella sp. SIG3 | reverse complement strand
TTTTGCGAAGGCGGAGTTCGACCGCCTCTGGAAAAAATGATGCCACTGCTGGATAAGCTGCGTGAGCAGTACGGGGTCGGACCGCTATGCAGCGAACTGCATATTGCCCCGTCAACGTATTACCACTGTCAGCAACAGCGACATCATCCGGATAAACGCAGTGCCCGTGCGCAGCGCGATGACTGGCTGAAGAAAGAGATACAGCGCGTATACGATGAAAATCACAAGGTATACGGTGTGCGTAAAGTCTGGCGTCAGTTGTTACGGGAAGGTATCAGAGTGGCCAGATGCACTGTGGCACGTCTCATGGCGGTTATGGGACTTGCCGGTGTTCTCCGGGGTAAAAAGGTCCGTACGACCATCAGCCGGAAAGCCGTTG
>NZ_JBQZXE010000333.1:0-381 GCF_053555855.1 Shigella sp. SIG3 | reverse complement strand
GTCAACGCAAAGCAGAAGTGTCACCTTCGGTGCGAAACAGAGATGTCATGCTTTGGTTCAGAGAATGCGTTTGACCGCCTCGCTATATACTTCCGAGCGTTCTCTTTTCCCAACAGAAATCACGAAAACGACAACTTTCTCGTCTATAACCTGGTATACAAGGCGATAGCCTGAAGACCGGAGCTTAATCTTGTAACAATCAGGCATACCACGGAGCTTGTTTGCTTCAATCCGGGGTGACTCAAGTACTTCAACCAGCTTCTTTTTCAACTGTTCACGTACCGTCGAGCCCAGCTTTCGCCATTCCTTTAGTGCCCGCTCGTCAAAATCCAGAAAATACGCCATCAGAGTTCATCCAGCGTCACACGTACTGGCTTAGGA
>NZ_JBQZXE010000332.1:0-393 GCF_053555855.1 Shigella sp. SIG3 | reverse complement strand
TGCTGTACCGCCATCGAAACGGGCACATACAGGCAGAGTGGCCGTGAAAGAAAGCAATCAGCGATGGTGCTCTGACGGGTTCGAGTTCTGCTGTGATAACGGAGAGAGACTGCGTGTCACGTTCGCGCTGGACTGCTGTGATCGTGAGGCACTGCACTGGGCGGTGACTACCGGCGGCTTCAACAGTGAAACAGTACAGGACGTCATGCTGGGAGCGGTGGAACGCCGCTTCGGCAACGATCTTCCGTCGTCTCCAGTGGAGTGGCTGACGGATAATGGTTCATGCTACCGGGCTAATGAAACACGCCAGTTCGCCCGGATGTTGGGACTTGAACCGAAGAACACGGCGGTGCGGAGTCCGGAGAGTAACGGAATAGCAGAGAGCTTCGTGAA
>NZ_JBQZXE010000331.1:0-394 GCF_053555855.1 Shigella sp. SIG3 | reverse complement strand
AAAGGTATTAACTTTACTCCCTTCCTCCCCGCTGAAAGTACTTTACAACCCGAAGGCCTTCTTCATACACGCGGCATGGCTGCATCAGGCTTGCGCCCATTGTGCAATATTCCCCACTGCTGCCTCCCGTAGGAGTCTGGACCGTGTCTCAGTTCCAGTGTGGCTGGTCATCCTCTCAGACCAGCTAGGGATCGTCGCCTAGGTGAGCCGTTACCCCACCTACTAGCTAATCCCATCTGGGCACATCCGATGGCAAGAGGCCCGAAGGTCCCCCTCTTTGGTCTTGCGACGTTATGCGGTATTAGCTACCGTTTCCAGTAGTTATCCCCCTCCATCAGGCAGTTTCCCAGACATTACTCACCCGTCCGCCACTCGTCAGCGAAACAGCAAGCTG
>NZ_JBQZXE010000330.1:0-399 GCF_053555855.1 Shigella sp. SIG3 | reverse complement strand
GCACCGTCATTAACCCGCGTTCATCAGCGTGCGGATGCCCTGATGCGGGAGCTGGATCCGCGCACCACCACCGAACTGATAAATCGCTGGGAGCGTCTGTGCGGCCTGCCGGATGAATGTATTCCGGCGGGAACGCAGACCCTTCGCCAGCGTCAGCAACGGCTGGATGCGAAGGTTAACCTGGCGGGCGGCATCAACGAGGATTTTTATCTTGCACAGCTTGCTGCCCTGGGCAGACCAGATGCCACCATCACGCGATACGACAAAAGCACGTTCACCTGCTCATCGGCCTGTACTGACGCGGTGAATGCGCCGGAATGGCGGTATTGCTGGCAGGTCAACATGCCAGCCGCCACCAACAGCACCTGGATGACATGTGGCGATCCCTGTGATTCCGCA
>NZ_JBQZXE010000329.1:0-399 GCF_053555855.1 Shigella sp. SIG3 | reverse complement strand
TAACGCTGTTTTGACCGGGTAAAGGCCGCAGCGAGGACAACGCTGTCGCAGTGCTGACGGAACTGCTGACGAGGGCTTATTCCTGTCCGCCGCTGACACCACGTATACCAGCCGCTGCGGGCCACCCGGAGCACGCGGCACATTGCCTTGATGCTGAACTCAGCCTGATGTTTTTCAATAAAGACATACTTCATTTCAGGCGCTTCGCAAAGTATGTCGCGGCCTTTTGGAGGATAGCCAGTTCCTCTGCCTGCTCCGCCAGTTGCCGCTTCAGGCGGGCATTTTCAGCGGCCAGTTCACTTTCACGCTCAGACGAGGTCATCTGTTGCTGCAGTTTGCTGCGCCACGCATAGAGCTGAGATTCATACAGGCTGAGTTCACGGGCTGCGGCAGCAACAC
>NZ_JBQZXE010000328.1:0-412 GCF_053555855.1 Shigella sp. SIG3 | reverse complement strand
GACTGATACGCCGGAGCCGACCAGACCAGTTACAAATCCCTTCTGGCGTAAGAACCACGGCAGCCTGGCGGCTGCAAATCGGGGTGTGGCAGAATATGAGCTTTCAGAGTAACCATCCAGAATGAGTTCCCATGTCACACAACCTGGAGCACCAGAAAGTCCACACCAGAATGGTGAAAGAGGGTTCTGAAAGCCGTCGCCAGAGCCAATAATCACCCTTATAAGTCCGTATTTGCAGACTTTATCACCGGTCATCCCTCCTGCACGGTCTGTTTCTGGGAAACCTTCCACAAAATGTACCCGGATTCACCGTACGAATACGTCACGTTCTGCCATACCTGCCGTCGTTTTGATTTATACGAAACAGAAGCGGAGATGAAGGCGGATGACCCGAAGTGGTGGTGATTTTCAG
>NZ_JBQZXE010000327.1:0-413 GCF_053555855.1 Shigella sp. SIG3 | reverse complement strand
ACGCAAAAGCGGGCGAAACGATATATACAGTAAGGAAAGCACTCTATCCAACAAACCACCCACAGTTAATCGGAATAAAAGCAGAGTGCTTATGAATGATCGCACGCCCGAAGGTTAGTATTTCTGCACAGCAATTTTGCAAAAAAAGGCGATCATTCATAACTTAAACGTCTTTCAGTCACTCCGGGATTTCCCATCATCGCAGACTGAAAGACTCTGACTGGAGCGGGCAGCGGGAGCCTACGACAAATCGAAGACAACCAGCTAACCTATTGTTTCTTAAAGACAGGTGAATCCAGTTGGTTGTAGTGATAGTCACACATTTAGAGATAGAAGGTCAAGACTTGAAGCACGTAATATTCCCTCTAAAGGAATAGAACTCACGGTCTGACTACCCGGCCCTTTTGGTCTGG
>NZ_JBQZXE010000326.1:0-421 GCF_053555855.1 Shigella sp. SIG3 | reverse complement strand
TTCAAAAACACCATCATACACTAAATCAGTAAGTTGGCAGCATCACCTAAGTGCTTTTACGATGAATTTCATGATAACTCTCCTTATGACATTAATAAATGCGTTAATCTTAAATCTCACCCAGGTAATATATATCTGAAAATATTTTCAACAACACCAGACAGGAAAAACACCACCACAGGCGGTGGCGTTTCTTTGGGGCGTCTTTATTTAATCCGGGCCATCGCGCTTCTCAGTGCCAAATCTGCCTCTTCCGTTATCTCCAGACTTTTCTGCAACACCGTTTCTGACCGGGACAGTGCCTGACGTGCTGCCAGCGGTTTCCGGATATGCTCCATCGTCAGCATCGTGTCCTCGTAGCCCTGCTGACGCCAGGCGTCGGTATGTGCCGACGTGAAACTGAGCAGACCGCCACTGTTGC
>NZ_JBQZXE010000325.1:0-426 GCF_053555855.1 Shigella sp. SIG3 | reverse complement strand
GGATCCACCGCCGGATAAGGTGTGTATCCCCGTGCCGGTATTCCCGTCCCATAAGCATCATAAGCACCCGCGCCCCACTGCGCAGAGTTAATGGCATCGACCGTGTCTCCGGAACTGTCGGTAAACCACTCAATAATTGGCTTCAGCTTGTCCCACATATCCTGAAACCACTTAACAACCGGCCCCCAGTGATTGATCACCATCCCCAGCGGCGACCAGGCAAAAACTTTCTTAAGGAGTTCCCAGCCAGCCTCAAAATAAGGACCAATGGTTTCCCAGAGCTTCTTGAAATAAGGTCCGACAACATCCCAGTTAGTGATAATTAATCCCGCAGCCATGGCTATCGCCGTCGCAATCATGCCAATCGGCGTCATCGACATGATCCTGCTGACAATGCTGATGGCACTGCCCACGCCCATCAATCCC
>NZ_JBQZXE010000324.1:0-434 GCF_053555855.1 Shigella sp. SIG3 | reverse complement strand
GTTCTATTTTCCGAATTTGCTGAAGTATGACCCTGATCAGTTCGGTCCGGATTTAATTGAGCAACTAGCTCAATCCGGTAAGTATTCGCAGGATAACACCAAAGGCGATGCCATGATTGGCGTCAAGCAGCCTTTACCAAAAGCAGTTTTAAGAACTCAGCATGACAAAAATAAAGAAGCAATAAGTATCCTGGATTTTGGTGTTATTGATGATGGTGTGACAGATAATTACCAGGCAATACAAAATGCAATAGATGCCGTTGCTTCACTACCCTCCGGCGGGGAGCTGTTTATCCCTGCGAGCAACCAAGCGGTGGGGTATATTGTTGGATCCACTTTGCTTATTCCTTGCGGTGTTAACATCAGAGGGGTTGGTAAGGCATCGCAACTCCGAGCAAAAAGCGGACTTACAGGATCTGTGTTAAGGCTGTCTT
>NZ_JBQZXE010000323.1:0-435 GCF_053555855.1 Shigella sp. SIG3 | reverse complement strand
ACCCTATAGATGCACAAAAAACGGGCAAAACTACCTGGTTCGCAAAACTGCGTCTAAAGTTAAACTGGGACCTCACGAGCAAGGGTGAGACGATGGCGCTTTACACAATTGGTGAAGTGGCGTTGCTTTGTGATATTAATCCTGTCACGTTACGCGCGTGACGCAACATTTTTAAAAATCGACGAAGATCGTCCAGGAGCGCCGTTTTTCAAGGGTTGGATAGATGATTCGTTTACCATGTCGACGAACTTCGACGAATTTCGCCGATAAAAAGTGTCCCATACATGCCCCATTGATGCCCCATAAACAATATCAGGAATTGACACTGGTTATCCATACAGATAAAAATAACACCTGTACATAACTACAGTTACAGGAGGGTGTTATGCGTGTTGAGATCTGTATCGCTAAAGAAAAAATCACTAAAATGCCAAA
>NZ_JBQZXE010000322.1:0-436 GCF_053555855.1 Shigella sp. SIG3 | reverse complement strand
TAATGCAATGAAAAGCAAAGATTCAAAAATGATTGATTTTTTATTAAAAAATGGAGCAATATTAGGCAAACGATTTGAGATATGACCTAAAAGCTCGGCCAAATAATAATGTCGTCGATTATCGAAGTCATCATGAGTGATTCTGTCCCCACAGTGCAGCATCAGCATGACAGTGAATTGTCTGGCGTGGTCCATTTAATGAGATGGAGATGCTCCCTCTTTCCTAAATAGCTGTGCCTAATACCGCTACACTTTTGCCAGCCCATGTTTGCCTCCGGGGAATGGGCTGACGGTTCCTTCAAAATCCATTGCACGCAGTTATGTCGGAGCGGGAACTTGACTCCTGTCTTTACGGGAGTGAGGTAGCCTGAGTTTAACGGACACTCCTTCCTGAAATAGAATGGCATCAGAAGGAGCCAATAATGAGCAGAAAAAC
>NZ_JBQZXE010000321.1:0-449 GCF_053555855.1 Shigella sp. SIG3 | reverse complement strand
ACTCCATCGTAAGCATTACACTTCGTTGCTAACTTATTGAATGCTTGCCAGTCAGAGAGATCTAGTTTGTGGATCTCAACAGTACGTCTGCCATCGCAATTATGATCTCTTCCACGATTTGACAGTAATGTAGCGCGTGCGTATTGATGAAATTTTAATTTTGCTGGTTTGTCGGTGGACGAAAAACGGGGTAAATATGCGGGGAATGAATAAATAGTTGTTGGTAATGTCATTTTATTGTTGCCTGTTTAATGTTTTTACAAATATCGCAGTTGAATGTTCAAAGAAAAAGAATTGATTTTAATAAAAATAAGTTTGTTTTCTGAAGTGGTGAAAATAGCGGATGGTGAAAGATATTAATATCAAAAATCGCTCATCACGGATATAACGATGCACCAGGGAGGGGGGAGATGACTGACAACGCGTTGGTAAGCGAGGTTCGATAACTC
>NZ_JBQZXE010000320.1:0-451 GCF_053555855.1 Shigella sp. SIG3 | reverse complement strand
GTCACCTTCAGGCCATCGCTGACACCTTCCCAGCGCATATACCCGCTGGCAGCCGTGGCCCCCTTGCGCGGACACCGTTTCATCGCAGCATGTCGCGCCAGCCAGAACTCATCGCACAGGTCAGGCAGCATGTTCATTGCCAGATAATCGATGTACCCGTAAACCGTATGCAGCGCCGCCGCATACACCTTTGCCCGCACGTCTTCATCCATGCGCCGGAGCGTGTCGCTGACGTCCAGCCTGGCGAATAAATCGTTACGGAGCATACTGATATTTTCTGCCAGCGTCGGGCGCTGAAATTCACTGTCCGCCATGCGTTATCGCACTCCACAGATCATCAAAAGAAATCATTACCGGTCCGTCACGACGCCAGAGAGTGATACTGTTACCCAGTTCATTAATCCCGGTGCGGCGGATATCCAGATCAATACGGGACACCACGCCGTCATCA
>NZ_JBQZXE010000319.1:0-461 GCF_053555855.1 Shigella sp. SIG3 | reverse complement strand
CTGATACCGGCAGGAATTGTCGCAAATTCCCGCTCCGTGCAGCGGGCAATTTCCGGATACCCTTCGTCATCAACACGTACAAACCAGAAGACCAGTTTTTTGTTTCCGGCATCCACAAAGAACGGAATATTCAGGTCTGCGCAACACTCAACGGCATCGTCAAAATTATCAAAGCGCAGAACCTCAGCTTCTTCTTCGTCAAAAAAATCATCTTCGTGAAGTTTTACGACATAGCGGAGGAGTTTGCTTCTTTGAGGTGCAGGTTTTCGTTTGCGTGGTTTAGCTGAACGGGCCATATAACTACCTGAAAGACAATGATATTGTCTGTTTTTATAACGGTAATCACAGGCCATGACAAGCCGCAGCCGTCAGGCCGCCTACTCGGGGCGGTTTAGAACGCTTATTTAGTACCAGATCTTACTTATAATAAAGGGGCTTGGCAGTTTGGATAAACTATTGTC
>NZ_JBQZXE010000318.1:0-467 GCF_053555855.1 Shigella sp. SIG3 | reverse complement strand
AACAACTCGAAAAAACGGGCATAACAAAAGATGCTATCCGTAAAGATATGGTACCCGCGCTTCGGGAACTGATGCAGGCGAAGCATCGCGCACAGAAAGCAGTAGATGAGCTGGTGGACTGTGTGGCAGAGCTGGAAACCAGAGTCGGAAAGTTTGAAAAACTGGTGCAGGAGGCGCTGCGCTGATGCGCCATGAGTTTGTTTTGCCCTGGCTTGTGCGCGATCATTATGTCCCTGGTGGAAAGCCCGGGATAAAAATCACCGAACCGGAGAGTATTTGATGAGCGTCAAAATTCAAACGATACCGGAACTGCTTATCCAGACACGAGGTAATATGACCGAAGTTTCACGAATGCTGAACTGTAATCGCGCCACGGTAAGAAAATATGCTGAAGATAAAGAGGGCAAAGGGCACGCCATTGTTGATGGTGTTCTGATTGTTCATCGTGGATGGGACAGGGGTAAAGA
>NZ_JBQZXE010000317.1:0-467 GCF_053555855.1 Shigella sp. SIG3 | reverse complement strand
ATTCCTGCGGGAATACATTCATCCGGCAGACCGCACAGACGCTCCCAGCGGTTTATCAGTTCAGTGGTGGTGCGCGGATCCAGCTCCCGCATCAGGGCATCCGCACGCTGATGAACACGGGTTAATGACGGTGCCGCACCGGCAATCGCCGGATCGCTAGATGACCACGCCGGACCGGGCGGCAACAGTGCCGATAACAGGCGGATGTAATCATCGTTTGTCACGTCCATGAAATCGTCCCCAGTACCGCCAGTTCGTTTTTCGCAATGGAGATATTGTCCACCGGTGCAAGCAACTGATGGCTGTATTCCCCGTCCGCACCGGAAATCGCCTCACTGATACGCGATACCTTCAGTTCTCCCTGCGGATAACCATCACGCAGCAGGAACGAACGCAACTCCGCGGTAATGGCAGCCCGTATTTCCGGTGTGTCCGGCGTCACGCGGATATGAAAATCCACCGTATGT
>NZ_JBQZXE010000316.1:0-469 GCF_053555855.1 Shigella sp. SIG3 | reverse complement strand
GATATATCGCAGCTCTGACGACTCACTCCTTATTTACCCGGGAAATACTTCTCCAGCAATGCATACAGGATGGCAGCGGTTTCAGCATCCATTATGCCGTCATAATTTTTCTGCCGGAAATGAAGCTGAAAAGCGCGGACAAGCGCCTTATATCCGTCATCCGTCTCCACACCAGAAATACTGTATCCATAGGTCTTCAGCCGTGACACGATATCAACCTTATCCGGAATGCCCTGCGATTCAAAAAATAAATATTTAGTCAGTAATTTTATGTTTTTCCTGAGAAAATTACTCTTTTTCGAACTCCAGTGAGCGTTCACGACTCATCAGTGTGAAAATGATGGCAAAAACAGCAGACAGTATCAGTACGATAAATGTGGCCCCCCATCCCAGATAATCGACAACAAGTCCCATTCCCAGTGTCGCAACAATTGAGCCGAAGATATAGGAAAATGTGCCTGACAGCCCT
>NZ_JBQZXE010000315.1:0-471 GCF_053555855.1 Shigella sp. SIG3 | reverse complement strand
GTTGATGCAGAAGCCATATGTGAAGCGGCTTCACGACCATCAATGCGTTTTGTCCAGCCAAGAACTGAGACCCAGCAAGCAATAAGGGCATTACACCGGGTCAGAGAATCGCTCATCAGAGATAAGGTGAAAACAACCAACCAGATCCACGGTTTCCTGCTGGAATTTGGAATCAGCCTGCCGACAGGGGATGCCGTAATAAAACGGTTGTCTCTCGTATTGGCTGAACACGAAATCCCCGAATATCTGAGCCGCCTTTTGGTGAGGTTGCATACCCACTACCTTTACCTTGTTGAGCAAATAGCAGAGCTGGAATCAGAATTAAGTCAGTCAATCAACGCTGATGATACCGCTCAGCGCATTATGACAATTCCTAGTGTTGGGCCGATTACTGCCAGCTTACTATCGTCGCAACTTGGTGACGGGAAACAGTTTTCATGCAGCAGAGATTTTGCGGCTTCCACAGGGCTC
>NZ_JBQZXE010000314.1:0-483 GCF_053555855.1 Shigella sp. SIG3 | reverse complement strand
AATAATATCTTCTGTGGTTATATTTATTTTCACCCAGCCAGTCAGTCTGGATATGGGCCAGTAGCAGTAGCGGGTATGATAAATGGGGCCGTTAATGCCGTAAAAAGTAAGGGATTTGGCTCTGTACCGCGGTTCTGTTGTCTCAGGGCGTGCATCAGTCCACCGGATGCAGAGCACCCCTTCAAACCGTGTGTCGGGTATGATGATGCCGTAAGGGCCAGCAACGGAATATTCACCTGGCAGCGCATTCCTTACCCAGGCCAGGAAATCACTCTTAGTGTCAAAACGGATAACATCTTCAGGCAGAAAAGCACACCCAAAGCCGAATGCGCCGGGTATCGCCAGACGGCCTTTTGTCCGGTCGTAAATGTCGCTCTGTGCTTCCATCGTGGCCGCACTTTTCAGCCCCAGATTATCCCGGGACTTCTGTTGTGCCTTTTCGCCTGCTGCTGCGATTTCAGACAGATGGTTAGCCGTTTTCAG
>NZ_JBQZXE010000313.1:0-484 GCF_053555855.1 Shigella sp. SIG3 | reverse complement strand
AGGCGGGGGAGAAATCCCTCGCCACCTCTCATGTGTCAGGCATCCTCAACGCACCCGCACTAAACCCGCTTCGGCGGGTTTTTTGTTGCGTGCTGAATACGCAGGGTGAAAAATAACCATATATTTGATTATATACACAACAAAAAATAAAAGTCATTGTACTTGCACATTAAACAATCAAATATACGGCGTGAAATAAATATTTTTCAGATTAATATTTTTGTCTCTATGTGGATATAACCGTTTGTACTTATAAACCTGGAGGCATCGTGGAGAAAATAAAGAAACTATTTAGTAGCAAATACGCAGTCATACGTCGTGATGACCTGTCAGTTATAGTCGAAATGGATTACTTCCCTGAAACCCCAAAATCAATAATGTATCGTAATGGTCGAAAGGCAATTTTTTTACCGATGAGGGTAAGTGACATTATGGGAAATGATAAACTGCTGGATGAATTGCGAGTCAGAGCATCCTGTTAGTA
>NZ_JBQZXE010000312.1:0-492 GCF_053555855.1 Shigella sp. SIG3 | reverse complement strand
GTGGTCAGAGGGGCTGGCGATGCCGGAGTCGTTGTCACATATCACGACGGAATCACAGAGGAGAAGCCTGGTGCTGAAAGCCGGAGGAAAATACTGGCATGTGTACATGTCGAAAAAAACGGCCGGCGGGAGGAATACGGCGCGCTACCTGGGTCGTTATCTGAAGAAGCCGCCGATAGCGGCCTCCCGGCTGGCACATTACAACGGAGGGGCGAGCCTGAGCTTCCGTTACCTGGACCACAAAACGGGAGAAACGGCGACGGAAACGCTGACACAGCGTGAGCTGGTCGCGAGGCTGAAACAGCACATCCCGGAGAAGTTTTTTAAGATGGTGAGGTACTTCGGGTTCCTTGCCAGCCGGGTGTGTGGAGAGAAGCTGCCGCAGGTGTACCGTGCTCTGGGGATGGATAAACCGGAACCAGTGGCGAAAGTGTGCTATGCACAAATGGTGAAACAGTTCCTGAGTCGTGACCCGTTCGAATGCGTGCTGTG
>NZ_JBQZXE010000311.1:0-499 GCF_053555855.1 Shigella sp. SIG3 | reverse complement strand
CTGCCCCTGATGATGTGGGGAGCAATGCGCTATGGTTATAAGCTGATTTCGCTGCTCTGGGCGGTCGTGTTGATGATCAGCATCCACAGCTATCAAAATTACATTCCCATTTATCCTGGCTATACCACGCAGCTGACCATAACCTCCTCCAGTTATCTGGTATTCTCTTTTATTGTCAATTATATGGCTGTACTGGCAACTCGTCAGCGAGCGGTAGTCAGACGCATTCAGCGGCTTGCGTATGTGGACCCGGTGGTTCATCTGCCAAATGTTCGCGCCCTGAATCGCGCGTTGCGTGATGCCCTCTGGTCTGCGCTTTGTTATTTACGCATCCCTGGCATGGAAATGCTGGTTAAGAACTATGGCATCATGCTGCGGATTCAATATGAGGTGTACTGGCAATAGCGGACACTACCATTTGTTCTTTTTTAAGCAGCCATCTGATGATATTTTTCCCTGAAGGCTGCCGGTGAGATATTCCCCAGACGAGAGTGACGAC
>NZ_JBQZXE010000310.1:0-511 GCF_053555855.1 Shigella sp. SIG3 | reverse complement strand
CAGCATCATGTTCGAACACCACTCCAACATCTGTTTGAACACCTGTTAAATTTCTCTCTTGTTTTGTTTGAACATCTGCTTCCTTTCTGCTTCTTCTGGCCTGAACAGATGCTTTTCCTGCGGCTGATTTTTTGGTTAATTTTTCTCTGACAGATGCCAGATCTTCCTCAATCCGAAGATGCATCCATTCGTCGCCGTTATCACAAAAAAACTCCCGCAAGGATGGTTCAACATCAACCCATCGCTCGTTAGTCAGACGGGCAATTTTTGCCAACCTGTTTTTGGGTATTGGCTTTCCTGTTTGCCAGTAATTGAACATCAGCAACAAATACGCGCCGTGCTCCTCTGCTGACAAATGCATGGTGTCAGCCAGATAATCAGCTATGTACAGTTGCATGTATGGTAATGCGGCCATAATTGCCCCGTATGATGCTACCCGGTTGCTTAGAATAAGTGAGGTAGCCTGAGTTTAACGGACGCTCCTTCCTGAAATAGAATGGCATCAGAAGGA
>NZ_JBQZXE010000309.1:0-525 GCF_053555855.1 Shigella sp. SIG3 | reverse complement strand
AACAGAATAAGTTTACGCGTAAATCGCCCGGAATCCAGAAGAGCATTAAGTATCACATAAACAGGTTCCATACCAGTCCTGACCGCATCAGGACGCCAGTAAATAAAATCTCGTAGTCCACCGGCATCAGAGACAAGAGTAATCGTCGTTACCGGTATTTCGACTGGTTTGTACTGGTGTGAGCGGACAAAACTACTGTACGTCTCTCATACACGCTCGTAAGCGGCCCTCACGGCCCGCTAACGCGGAGATACGCCCCGACTGCGGGTAAACCCTTGTCGGGACCACTCCGACCGCGCACAGAGGCATTTTCATCGCTGACAGGCCGCATGGCCTCGCAGAGCCGGAGGGGGACTGGTGATATTCGGACGACCGTACCGGCTTGCGCCGGGCTTCGGCGGTTTTACACCTGTGCTACATGTAACCACCGTATGCCGCCTTATATGCGCTGACTCGCATTATTTGCCTTGTTCCGTCTGAAAGTAATCACTATGATTAAATATGATTAACAACTAATCGGGTATG
>NZ_JBQZXE010000308.1:0-529 GCF_053555855.1 Shigella sp. SIG3 | reverse complement strand
CGCTCAATGGCGGGTTCTGGTAAAGTTCATGCGCTTGGTTCGCCTCGCGATACAGCTTTGCGAAGCTGTACCTGAATTGAAGCAGTTTGTGGCTCATTTTGCAATGATTTTTTAAGCATAATCGAACGCTTCTCTCATCGGTGAATACAAAATGAACTCAGCAACACGCAACCACTGATCAACACGACGTCGGCATGTAATCAACGCCCACTCTGGGTACTGTTCGTTTAATAACTCGGCCATCCTTCTCTTACTCATCCCTCGCCCCACATAACGCTGACTCAGGACATTTAGTAGTCCTGGATGATCCGCCAGAACTTCACCTATAACACTATCAATTTTTAGTGCCTCTGCGTCAGTGCAGTGAGTTAACCAGCTTTTTTGCTTTCCTTCGATCATCTCACGCAAAAATGCTTCCAACTCTGGTTTATCAATTCCCGCTTTTTTCAATCTGCGCAGGGCTTCATTGACGGCTGTTTTTGTCATTTTTTGGGATGCCAGCAACTGGTTAAACATATTCCCTGACCTG
>NZ_JBQZXE010000307.1:0-538 GCF_053555855.1 Shigella sp. SIG3 | reverse complement strand
AGGAAATAACATTCTGCTTGCTGGCAGGTATCCTGATGTTCATGGCAATGATGGTTGCCGGACGCGCTGAAGCAGGAGTGGCCTTAGGTGCGACTCGCGTAATTTATCCGGCAGGGCAAAAACAAGTGCAACTTGCCGTGACAAATAATGATGAAAATAGTACCTATTTAATTCAATCATGGGAGGAAAATGCCGATGGTGTAAAGGATGGTCGTTTTATCGTGACGCCTCCTCTGTTTGCGATGAAGGGAAAAAAAGAGAATACCTTACGTATTCTTGATGCAACAAATAACCAATTGCCACAGGACCGGGAAAGTTTATTCTGGATGAACGTTAAAGCGATTCCGTCAATGGATAAATCAAAATTGACTGAGAATACGCTACAGCTCGCAATTATCAGCCGCATTAAACTGTACTATCGCCCGGCTAAATTAGCGTTGCCACCCGATCAGGCCGCAGAAAAATTAAGATTTCGTCGTAGCGCGAATTCTCTGACGCTGATTAACCCGACACCCTATTACCTGACGGTAACAGAGTT
>NZ_JBQZXE010000306.1:0-539 GCF_053555855.1 Shigella sp. SIG3 | reverse complement strand
ACAAAAGCCGGATCGGATTCTGGCTTCAACATTTCGCAGGAATGCAACTAAGAGACATTACTGAATCAAAAATTTATTCAGCAATGCAGAAAATGACGAACCGGCGTCATGAGGAAAACTGGAAACTCAGGGCAGAAGCATGCAGAAAAAAAGGGAAACCTGTTCCAGAATACACGCCAAAACCAGCGTCCGTTGTAACGAAGGCTACGCATCTTTCATTTATAAAGGCCCTACTAAGAGCCGCAGAGCGTGAATGGAAAATGCTGGATAAGGCACCAATTATTAAAGTGCCTCAACCAAAGAATAAACGGATCCGCTGGCTGGAGCCCCATGAAGCACAAAGGCTGATTGATGAATGTCCGGAGCCATTAAAGTCTGTTGTTGAATTTGCACTGGCAACAGGCTTAAGACGCTCGAACATCATCAACCTTGAATGGCAACAAATAGATATGCAGCGCCGGGTGGCATGGATAAACCCGGAAGAGAGTAAATCAAACCGCGCAATCGGCGTTGCGCTGAATGATACTGCATGTCGCGTT
>NZ_JBQZXE010000305.1:0-552 GCF_053555855.1 Shigella sp. SIG3 | reverse complement strand
GAAAAAAACATGCACTAACTGAAGTGTAAAAGGGGTGCCATGAGAAAATGAATCTGCTAGTCAGATGCGCGGGGAAAATCCCCGCGCTTGCCCTTACCTGGACGTGCAGGCCATGAGCGCAGCAACCTCCTTATCACCGTCCCGGAACCGCAGTTCGTAGAGCGTTTGTCGGGTCAGGAGTGTGAATGCCAGAATCGTAATGCAGATAATGAGCAGACACACCACCAGAGGGTTGCGCTTCATAGCCTTTCTCCTTGCCGGATGGCGGGTAAGAGGCTAACATCTGAATTGCTTGGTTCATTCGTTGGCCTCGGTTTGTACTGACCCCAAAAAGTTGGACAGTTAAACACGAGGCATATAGGTCTGATTCCGATATTCATTTGGAGTCAGACCTTTTAATTTCAGGCTAATTCTTCTGCTGTTGTAGTATTCAATATATTCCGTAACAGCATCCTTCAGTTCGCTTATATTACTGAACTCATTAGACTGGCCCCCTGAATCTCCAGACAACCAGTATCACTTATTTAAGTGATAGTCTTAATACTAGTTTTT
>NZ_JBQZXE010000304.1:0-557 GCF_053555855.1 Shigella sp. SIG3 | reverse complement strand
CCGACTCTTTTATCAACGCTTACGTAATTAAGGGACACAACCTAGATCACTTAGAGGGAACTCAGCCCGGATTGTGCGATCTGATCAATCGCCA
Source organism: Shigella sp. SIG3 (assembly GCF_053555855.1). Lineage (NCBI taxonomy): Bacteria > Pseudomonadati > Pseudomonadota > Gammaproteobacteria > Enterobacterales > Enterobacteriaceae > Shigella > Shigella sp. SIG3. Next base: position 463 of record NZ_JBQZXE010000304.1, on the reverse strand, counting down.
AATCAAAACAAATCACCAACCGGACTGATCAATGCCGATCATAGCACCAATTTCCCGTGACGAACGATGCCTGATGGAGAAAGCCATCCATAAAACACATGATAAATCTATGTTCTGCGCTTTGATAATTTTGACGATGCCGTTGAGTGGTAAGCGCCCAGAGAAGTACGTAGCGGAAGGATTATTTTACAGCTGAGAAGTTCCAGGGCAGCAGTTCATGCACTCGGTTCGACGGCCAGTCATTGAGCTTCACGATCACTTCGCGCAACCAGTCCTCCGGCTCCACTCCGTTCAGTTTGCAGGTGACCAGCAGACTGTAGATAATCGCCGCGCTTTCTCCACCGTTGTCAGAACCGAAGAAGAGATAATTTTTTCTTCCAACCGCCACCGATCGCAGCGCGTTTTCACCGATGTTGTTGTCGATTTCCACCTGGCCATTACGACAGTACACGTTCAGGCTATC
>NZ_JBQZXE010000303.1:0-559 GCF_053555855.1 Shigella sp. SIG3 | reverse complement strand
ATCCCGTTAATCTCATCAGTGCTTAAACCCATTAGTCGGGATGTACCAATCACATTAGAAAATAAGGATTCTTTCTGGTCTGCATTCATATCACCAGCACCAGCGGAAAACTTAGCAAAACTGCTAAATGTTTCAATCTGGTCTACACCACTACTATCAGCAAGATTCTTAACAAATTCTGTAGCTCGTTTAGCACCTTCATCACCTAAAACGAATTGTGCCGCTCGTTGTGATGCTTCTTTTTTCAGACCAATCTCCATAACCTTCCTATAAGCTTCTAAGGCTGTCTGAAAACCATAAATGGCTGTACCTGCTTTGATTGCACTTGTAGCTAATACATCCAGACTATTTGAAGCATTTTCACTGTAATTATTTTTGCTGGTGGTCTTATTAAACTTAGAAAGTGTTTCACGAAGAGATTGATTTAATTTTGCTAACTCACGATTAAAAGCTTCGTTTCCAAGTGTCTTGGATTTACTGCTTAAGCTGTAATACTGGCTTTTAAAATACTTCTCAAGCATAGGATTAAAGTCACGAAGCTTGCTCATATTCACTCTAT
>NZ_JBQZXE010000302.1:0-569 GCF_053555855.1 Shigella sp. SIG3 | reverse complement strand
TAGCAGCGCTCAGTACTCCGGCGAAATAAAGGGATACGATTACGATACATATACCTTCTATGCCAAAAAAGGTCAGAAAGTGCATGTGAGTATCTCTAATGAAGGCGCTGATACTTATCTCTTCGGGCCAGGAATCGATGATTCTGTTGATTTATCCAGATATTCCCCAGAACTCGATAGTCACGGACAATACTCACTCCCTGCTTCTGGCAAATATGAGCTGCGAGTGCTGCAAACTCGAAACGACGCCCGTAAAAACAAAACTAAAAAATATAACGTCGATATTCAAATTAAGTAAATGTCAACCGACGGGGACTATCCCCGTCATAGACGTTAACGCCCCACTCCTCTCTGTCGCTCAAGAGGTTAATGACGAATAGCAGAGAACATAATGTAAACAAGGCATCACTCACGACACATAAATAACATCTTTGTGGTGGTTTGATTGATTTTTCCACTCCGCTTACCATCTACACCAAAATAACGATCATCACGACATAATTTTTCTTTAACATCGCAAAATACACCGTTAGCGAATGTAAATTCGCTGGGATCGTAGCCTTGTAATG
>NZ_JBQZXE010000301.1:0-570 GCF_053555855.1 Shigella sp. SIG3 | reverse complement strand
AGCTGTGAGGACCGTGTCGCGCTCACATGGAACAATCTCCGGAAAACCCTCCTGGTCCATCAGGCATCAGAAGGCCTTTTCGATAATGATACCGGCGCTCTGCTCTCCCTGGGCAGGGAAATGTTCCGCCTCGAAATTCTGGAGGATATTGCCCGGGATAAAGTCAGAACTCTCCATTTTGTGGATGAGATAGAAGTCTACCTGGCCTTCCAGACCATGCTCGCAGAGAAACTTCAGCTCTCCACTGCCGTGAAGGAAATGCGTTTCTATGGCGTGTCGGGAGTGACAGCAAATGACCTCCGCACTGCCGAAGCCATGGTCAGAAGCCGTGAAGAGAATGAATTTACGGACTGGTTCTCCCTCTGGGGACCATGGCATGCTGTACTGAAGCGTACGGAAGCTGACCGCTGGGCGCTGGCAGAAGAGCAGAAATATGAGATGCTGGAGAATGAGTACCCTCAGAGGGTGGCTGACCGGCTGAAAGCATCAGGTCTGAGCGGTGATGCGGATGCGGAGAGGGAAGCCGGTGCACAGGTGATGCGTGAGACTGAACAGCAGATTTACCGTCAG
>NZ_JBQZXE010000300.1:0-588 GCF_053555855.1 Shigella sp. SIG3 | reverse complement strand
GAAAAAGGTCTGCCTCAGCACCTGTTTGAATCGCTCTGCATCGACCATTTGCAACGCCACGGTGCCAATAAACAGGCAATCAGCCACGCATTTGATGATGATGTTGAGTTTCAGGAGCGCATGGCAGAACACATCCGGTACATGGCTGAAACCATTGCCCACCACCAGGTTGATATTGATTTGGAGGACTAAAATCTATGGCGCTTTTTCAACGAGCAATAAACACACAGGCCTATCTAAAAGCAGGAATTATGGGGTTTGCTGGCGACGGCAAAACCTACACAGCAAGCGAACTGGCTATTGGTCTGGTAATGCTTATGCGGCAACGGGGAATTGAAGCTGGTAACCGCCCGGTAATGTTTCTGGACACAGAAACAGGCTCTGACTGGGTTAAACCCCGCTTTGATGCGGAAAATATCGAATTATTTACGGCAAAAACCCGCTCGTTTGTTGATCTGCTTGAAGCCATTAATGAAGCGGAAAGCAGCGGTTCCGTAATGATCATCGACTCCATCAGTCACTTCTGGACCGGATTATGCGACGAGTATGCCAGACGCCGAAACCGTAAACGAGGACTGGAATTTTCAG
>NZ_JBQZXE010000299.1:0-610 GCF_053555855.1 Shigella sp. SIG3 | reverse complement strand
GCGGTAATCCGTCGGTTAGCGGTAATATCCGGAACTTCGATAACGCTGGCATTGCGTGGCTCGATGCCTGTCACATCCTTACCGACCCACACCACGCGACCATCTCCGGTGTAAGCTATTTTTATTGTGTCGCTGGCGAAATTCTTCAGCTCTTCATACCAGTTTTTTCCGTCTTCTGAAAAAAGCCAGGTGACCGAATATCGTTTTGTCATCTGATATTGTTCTGCTGTTTTCGGATTACCCGCAGTAATATTTTTTAAATGCAACATTGTTAAATACTCGCTACGTTATACCAGGTGCCATTAATCAGTTTTTGCAGTGGTCGGTAATACACACCGTCAACGTTATCCGCTGAGTTACGGCCGGTATCCGATATCGCCATCCCTGACAGCCCGTGTCCCGAAGGTGCGCAAAATCTCCACGAAACGGTGTTACTGCCGGGGCTGTAATACATTTCATGGCCATACCGTACATCCTGTACCCCCTCTGTTCGATATTTATAGCGGGCATCGAAGTTTCCGTAATTTAACGGAATTACCTGTCCGTTAACAGTGAACACTATGCTGTTATCCGGGTTTCTCTGGCTGAAAAAATGCCAGCCTGAATCATC
>NZ_JBQZXE010000298.1:0-628 GCF_053555855.1 Shigella sp. SIG3 | reverse complement strand
CTCTTCCCTCAGCGCCTTACTGTCAGTAATGAGCTCAGGAACCCTTTCATTTAATGCCTGAAGTCGCCTGGTAAGCCGTTCCTGTGCCTGCTGATCGCGTTTATGATCTTCAGAGCTCTGAATCAGCGTGTTACGCAGTTGTTCAACTTTCTCCCTGAATGCGCAGAAAAAGGCATCGATTTCCTGGCGGACGGGCTGGTTAATATCCTGCTCAATGGATGCCTGCAGCTCCCCGAAATATGCCCGGGTCAGTGACATAACTTCCTTCCTGACGGTGTTGATATTGATAACACTGCGGCTCACATCCTCTTTATAGGTTTCCCAGCCCCAGTCACTGGTGCCAAACGCTCCACAAATCTTTCCCCATAAACCACGCTGCCGACGGCGACGGGTGACGGTCTCCGTTCTTTCCTCCATAAGCGCACTCAGATTTGTTTTTACCGCGAGCCGGGTTTGTAACTGACTGACTGCCGGAAAACTGATTTTTACGGTAAAGCCCTCATCCTCCAGGCGGGTATTGATGCGACCGGCAATGTTTTCTGTGGCGTACAGGGCCGTGCCACGAAAACCTGTTTCAATCCCGCTGACGATTTTCTCCAGCTCAGGCCGGAACTGTGCTTCAGCCTCT
>NZ_JBQZXE010000297.1:0-628 GCF_053555855.1 Shigella sp. SIG3 | reverse complement strand
TTCTTCCCTTAACGCCTTACTGTCAGTAATGAGCTCAGGAACCCTTTCATTTAACGCCTGAAGACGCCCGGTCAGCCGTTCCTGCGCCTGCTGATCGCGTTTATGATCTTCAGAGCTCTGAATCAGCGTGTTACGCAGCTGTTCAACTTTCTCCCTGAATGTACAGAAAAAGGCATCGATTTCCTGGCGGACGGGCTGGTTAATATCCTGCTCAATGGATGCCTGCAGCTCCCCGAAATATGCCCGGGTCAGTGACATCACTTCCTCTCTGACCTTGTTGATATTGATCACGCTGCGGCTCACATCCACACTGTACTCTTTCCAGCCCCAGTCACTGGTGTTTGCCCATCGACAAAGCGTACCCCAGACACCATCCTGTCGACAGCGACGGGTTACTGTCTCCGTTCTTTCCTCCATAAGCGCGCTCAGATTTGTTTTTACTGCGAGCCGGGTCTGTAACTGGCTGACTGCCGGAAAACTGATTTTTACAGTGAAACCTTCATCCTCCAGACGGGCATTGATGCGTCCGGCAATATTTTCTGTGGCGTACAGGGCCGTACCACGAAAACCTGTTTCAATACCCCTGACGATTTTTTCCAGTTCAGGACGGAACTGTGCTTCAGCCTCA
>NZ_JBQZXE010000296.1:0-640 GCF_053555855.1 Shigella sp. SIG3 | reverse complement strand
TAATTAAGTTGTCAAGCATGTTTATGATACCTGCAGGGTATAAATTTTCTGGCTGCAAGCAGACACATATAAAACGTCTTTATTGATCCTACCCACATAATATGGACACAGTCGTAAGTGAGGCTCTGGTTTTCAAATTGTTCCGGACTGAGACCACCACACCAACGGTGCCGTCGCCAGCGATTGTAATCGCACTCGATATAACTAAACACTGTTGCCCGCACTATTTCCCGATGGATAATAGTGTTCTCCGTGGAGACATTCCATTTTCAGCGAATGAATTTTCATCTGTTGCTGTATCCAGTCATACAGTGACTGCATCAGTGGCGCGGCTCTGGCTTTTCTTGCCGCCAGACGCTGTTCTGCTGAACATCCCCGGACTTCTGCCTCGATGGCATACAGTTCACCGATACGCTGCAGGGCTTCCGTGGTGATGTCGGTTGGCACTCTTGCATGCACATCGTGGATTTTTCTCCGGACATGAGCCATACATGCGGCTTCCGTTATTCTGCCGGATTCGTACAACGCCCGGTAACCACCGTAAGCATCGGCCTGAAGCACTCCGCTGTAACCGGCCAGATGATTCTGTGGATGGATACCTTTCCGGTCCGGTGAGTACGCGAACCAGACCGCCGGAGGC
>NZ_JBQZXE010000295.1:0-653 GCF_053555855.1 Shigella sp. SIG3 | reverse complement strand
GGTGGCGAACTGTGCAGGGTTGGCGTAACCGGGTACGGAAACCGGCGAGCCTTTCGGCTCCCCCACACAGCCCGCCATAAATCGCGAATGTGACTGTGCAAACGATATGAAAAAAGACGCGGGCGCGTCTCATATCGCTCCGTAAACATCCGGGACGCCAATCCCGACGCCAGATTTTGCTGCGCGTGAGGAATATAGCCCCGGATAACAGATTGAGTCAACAAACGGTTTTTAGATCCCCGGAAGAGAATGCATCACGCATCGGTAGATAGAGCATATATTCAGCAAGATTTAGCCATACATCTACCCGACTGCAGCACGTCCGGAAACACCACTCAGGGTGTGCGTCATTCAGCAATTCAGCCATTTTACGCTTAGTCATCCCCCGCCCTTCATACCGTTGCCGGAGGACACTAATCAATCCAGGATGCTCTGCCAGCACCTCACTTATGACTCTATCAATACATAACGCCTCTGCATCAGTACAATGCGCCAGCCAGGTCTTTTGCTTGCCATTGATCATCTCTCGCAAAAACGCTTCCAGCTCAGGTTTCTCTATTCCCGCTTTTTTCATCCTGCGCAGGGCTTCATTGACGGCTGTTTTCGTCAATTTTTTGGATGCCAGCAACTGGTTAAACATATTTCCCGTCTTA
>NZ_JBQZXE010000294.1:0-657 GCF_053555855.1 Shigella sp. SIG3 | reverse complement strand
CTGTTAGTATTGGCATTAATTCTGGTATACTACATAACGGGCTGAACACCCATTCTACTGCGCCAGCGGAGAACTACGATGGCGCATATACAACTGGTCAAACAAACCTCTTCCGGATTACTTCTCCCGGCGACGCCGGAGAGTTGCGATTTTTTGCATCAAATCAAAATAGGTGAGTGGATACACGCAGACTTTAAGCGTGTGCGTAACTACGCATTCCACAAGCGTTTTTTCAAACTCCTGCAACTGGGATTTGATTACTGGACTCCGGTCGGTGGGGCGATCACGCCTCGCGAACGAAAACTGGTATCAGGCTTCGTTGATTACCTGTGCGAATCAGTAGGTCGGGAACACACTCCAGCCCTGAGTGATGCCGCAGAGCAATACCTTAATACAGTTGCGACATGCAGAACCCGGGATACGGCATTGCTAAAGTCGTTTGACGCTTTCCGCGAGTGGGTAACCATTCAGGCCGGATTTTACACCGAGCATATTTATCCTGATGGTAGTCGTGGGCGCAGGGCAAAATCTATCGCATTTGCGAACATGGACGAAACCGAGTTTCAGCAGGTTTATAAATCTGTACTGAATGCGCTGTGGAACTGGATCCTGTTCCGTAAATTTTCCTCTCCGGAGGAAGTCGAAAATGTGGCCGCG
>NZ_JBQZXE010000293.1:0-660 GCF_053555855.1 Shigella sp. SIG3 | reverse complement strand
GCCATTCGGGTATACATCGCCTGTTTACGTTGATGACGTGCCAGTTTTTCTTCATGAAGCATGATGCTCCAAGTAAACGTTCACCGAACACCGTATTGACGATTATCCTGATGGTAGCACCACCTTCCATGGCAGGAGGTCGTCAACTCGGTTGGAAGGCCATTCCGGCAGTACGCTCAGAATATGGCGCAGATACGCTTCCGGATCGATACCGTTCAGACGGCAGGTGCCGATCAGCCCGTACAGCAGTGCACCACGCTCGCCGCCGTGATCGCTACCGAAGAACACGTAATTTTTCTTTCCGAGACAGACTGCACGAAGCGCTCTTTCCGCTGTGTTATTGTCCGCCTCCGCCAGACCGTCATCACTGTAATAACAGAGGGCGTCCCACTGATTCAGTACATAGCTGAATGCTTCGCCCAGTCTGGATTTTTTCGACAGCGTGCCATTCTTCTCCACCATCCATTCATGCAGCGACGTCAGTAACGCTTTGCTTCGCTGCTGCCTGACTGCAAGACACTCTGACTCTGGTAATCCCCGTATTTCATCCTCGATGGCGTACAGTTCACTGATTCGCTTCAGGGCTTCTTCTGCCGTCGCACGCAAGTAATCCGGGGCCCGCTATGCCGCGCTCTATCGGGCGGGACGGGGCTGGCGCTT
>NZ_JBQZXE010000292.1:0-663 GCF_053555855.1 Shigella sp. SIG3 | reverse complement strand
ACTTCCTTATGTTATATTTTGGTAAAAAATTTATTTTTTTACATTATAGTCGGCTAAATGAAGTTTACTGTAAAAAAACGATACTTTTTCGGGTGGCGCTTCCAATCAGTAGAATATGTGTTTTTCAATGAAGGAGCCGATGACTTTTCGTGGATTTCCACGGAACGCGAGAAGCAGATTGTTTTACGTGCCAGCCGCTTGATGCGGGTGCGGAGGGTCAGGTTGTTACGTTCAAGATATAGCATGTGCTGGATGAAGATCCCTTTTCTGGTCACCTGTTTATCTTTCGTGGCCGACGGGGTGACACTGTTAAAATGTAATGAACGCATCCCACACAATTAAACACGGAGTAGTATGATGGTTAAAAGGGTGAAACTGGCAGGTGTGGAGCCTCGCAGCTTTCCGGCATCATACTGCCCAATACGGGATGCATAAAGCGTCCTCAGACTGGAGACTCCACAAATGAAATATACACCGGTTGGCGTTGATATGGCAAAACATGTCATTCAGATTCACTTCATCAATGAGCACATGTCAGCGCCAGTGATATAAGACGGTAATGGGGATGCGGACGATTTCCTGGACTCTCAGAAGATGAAACATGTTTACTGAAGAACAAAAAATTCGCGCTATTGAGCTTTATTTCAAATATGGTAAGAAGCT
>NZ_JBQZXE010000291.1:0-664 GCF_053555855.1 Shigella sp. SIG3 | reverse complement strand
GCGTTTAACGCCCTGTGCCATTTTTCAGGCACAAAAAAACCCGCATAAAGCGGGTTCTTTCAAGTGTCCATGTCTGCTATTCGCCTCGCGATACAGCTTTGCGAAGCTTACCGGAATTGAAGCAGTTTATGTGCAAAAATGCAAGAACTTTTTTAAAGCTGCATCAACCTTTCCACCAGTTTATCTCTGCGAACAACAAACAAACCATTGGCTCTCGCCAGTTCCAGCCATGACTCAAGGGAAATAACAATATCATCATCCCGTAACTGAATTGTGGAAACAGTGACACCGCCTCTCTGATAACAGAGAACTCGCGTGTCGTAACTTTTCTGGCATGAAACTGGCGTTGACGGATCCCTTTGACTGAAATAGCAGTCTTCCAGTTTTTCGAACACATCCCACGCCTGATCGGTTTCGAGCATTTTGGCGTGGCGTGCTGCGCCTCGTTCTGTCCAGAGGATGAGGGAGCGGGCTTTGGGTGAAACTGGATTTTGTGAGTAGTTTAAAGCGACCCGCAATTCTTTAAGGTCATTACCAACAACTTTGAAAAAGTGTTTCCCTTCAACGAAGCGTACTTTGTTCTCATGATGATTCTGGCGAATACGCACCGGCTCAGTGCCGTAAAGCTGCGCCAAAAGTTCGGTGGTAATAACAGGAATCTGTG
>NZ_JBQZXE010000290.1:0-691 GCF_053555855.1 Shigella sp. SIG3 | reverse complement strand
TCGACACAATAATAGAAATGTGATTTTTCTGGTTCCCCATGGCTGGAGCGTGGATATTCCTGCAATGTTGCTGGCAGCTCAGGGAAAAAAAATGGCCGCCATGTTTCATCAGCAACGAAATCCAGTGATTGATTATGTCTGGAATTCAGTACGGCGTAAATTCGGGGGGCGCTTACATGCCCGGGAGGATGGGATAAAACCATTTATTCAGTCAGTACGCCAGGGATACTGGGGATATTACCTCCCAGATCAGGATCATGGTCCTGAATACAGTGAATTTGCTGATTTTTTTGCGACCTATAAAGCGACATTACCAATCATTGGACGTCTGATGAACATCAGTCAGGCTATGATTATACCACTTTTCCCGGTTTATGATGAAAAAAAACATCTACTGACTATTGAAATTCGGCCACCAATGGATGCTTGCATTGCCAGCGCGGACAATAAAACGATTGCCCGACAAATGAACAAAACAGTGGAAATTTTGGTGGGGCCACATCCGGAACAGTATGTCTGGGTTTTAAAATTGTTAAAAACACGCAAATCAAACGAAGCGGACCCGTACCCTTGAAATTATAAAGTACAAGTATTTCCACTAGTTGTTTGTAAGCGTACAGCCTGAACCGTCTGGTCAGAATCTGACGAATTAGACAAAGTGGTGTCCACCAAATAAGTAGTGGGAACCAAT
>NZ_JBQZXE010000289.1:0-693 GCF_053555855.1 Shigella sp. SIG3 | reverse complement strand
TTCTGCTTTCAGACGATCGTGAAGTTCTTGCGCTTGCCTTTTGTCCGATGTTTCAAGAGAGCGTCTAACTCTTGATCCATCTGGCGCGACGAAATCGCAGTGCCACGTGCCACCGCGTAGTTTGATTGACATGCTTTAACCTCCTGCACATCAACCGCATTCACCGCGCTATTGTGTCTCACAGACTTAAGCGCCGCAATGCAGTCTGACTTGCAAATGCGATATGGGCTTTTAGGTTTATCTGGATTTATCTTTACGGCCTGAAGTCGTCCACTTCGTATCCACTGCGTGATAGTGCCTTTGTCTACCTTCAGATACGACGCTGCCTCTTCACGAGTGAAGATTTCTTCTTCCACCTGGAATCTCCATTTATTGGATTGGTATTATTGCGGTAGGTCTGGATATCATTGAGCAATGAACAGGCCTCATCGAGTATGAGGCTGTGGTTAGTCCTTGCGTAACTCGCTAATTCTTCTGTAAGTCTCTGGTGCTTTGTTTCCGTGTATCTTCATTTCAGACTTCAACAGATCAACGAGGGAATCCCATTCGTTGAGGATGCCTTTGAATGCCGGAACGCGCTTTGCAACCTTGTCGAATGAATCTCTGATTTCTGGGATCTGCTCAACAAGTGCAACGCATCGTCTGAAATCGGCTGCGTCATGGGGAGCGCCGAAGTGATGACCATAGATATTC
>NZ_JBQZXE010000288.1:0-702 GCF_053555855.1 Shigella sp. SIG3 | reverse complement strand
TCTGATGCCATTCTATTTCAGGAAGGAGTGTCCGTTAAACTCAGGCTATCTCAATCAGCTATGAAGTTCTAATTTTGATATAATGCAACTCACGAGGACAGAAGTTTCTCGCAATTAAAATTTATCAGTTTTACTTTCTGCTCTCTGGAAACGCCTGCTTCTTTTTTCCCTGAGAGCATTTTTTCGCATTCTGATTTCGTTAGTTTAGATTTTGAATATCTTGTCCAGCTGGTAGGAGAACCACCTTCCTTTTCAATAGTGGCTGTAATTTTATACATGAACACCTCCATTAATATTTTCAAAAACCGTGTTCAAAATGCACTTGGTTTTACACCGGAATATTCTCATCGTATCCTGCTTGTTGCGTTTCGTTTTGTGTTTGTGGATCCGGGAATGCATATTCAACGCCTTCCAGTTCAATCCATAGTGCATTACGACCAGCTTTGATTGTCGGCCAGTCCATACCTTTGATTCTTTCCCATGAGCGGGAGGTGAATGTTTTTTCCAGCAAATCAGCTTTTGCGCGTTTGGCGTCGTTACTGGTGCCCCCATGGTGCTTGTTGAGCAACTCGATAATTTCATCAAGTGCGATTTCTTTTGCACGCTTTTCTTTTAGCCATGTCGGTGTACCGTCGTTGGCAAATAATTCACTGTTATCCCGTGAGGTATCGATGCCGGGGTGTTCACCTCCCAGGTTAAGAG
>NZ_JBQZXE010000287.1:0-704 GCF_053555855.1 Shigella sp. SIG3 | reverse complement strand
CCGGGTTACTGGTTTTACCGCAATGATGAATTTGTCTTTGACTACAGACTCAAAGCGGAAGATGAGCGTGATGCCCTTCTGGCTCAGGTCAGTGCCCGGACAGGGGAATGGGAAGAAGACCTGCTGCTGGGGTTAATCAGCGACGAAGATAAAGAAAAGCTGAAAGCCTGTCGTATTTACGCGAAATCGCTGCAGGCGATGGATTTCAGCACCATCACTGATAAATCCTCATACAACGCCATTGAATGGCCCGCCTCTCCGGAAGGTTCTTCCTGATTTAATTTATCGCGAGAAAAACAATGTCTGTAGTGATATCAGGTGCGCTGACTGATGGCGCAGGTATCCCCATGTCCGGATACCATATTATTCTGAAATCCCGGGTAAACACCCCGGAAGTGGTGATGAACACTGTTGCTGATGTGATGACAGGAAACGATGGTGAATACTGTTTCCATGCGCGGACTGGAAAATATGGTGTGTATCTGAAACAGGACTGGCGCAACGAGTACAACGTTGGCGACATTGCTGTATATGAGGACTCAAAGCCCGGCACGCTGAATGACTTTCTGATTGCTCCTGATGAGGGCGACCTGAAACCGGATGTCGTCAAACGCTTTGAGGAAATGGTGGCGCAGGCGCAGCAGAGCGCCGGGGCCGCAGCCGGAAACGCACAGCAGACGGCGCAGGATGTGGCGGCAGCCGCA
>NZ_JBQZXE010000286.1:0-704 GCF_053555855.1 Shigella sp. SIG3 | reverse complement strand
GCATAAATTAAATTTAACGAACTGCATCTACACAGTCCTCCGTGCCAAACGGGCAACACACGGAAGGGGGATGTGTTTCGATTGGTAACCTGTAAGAAACAACTAGTGGAAATACCTGTACTTTATAATTTCAAGGGTACGGGTCCGCTTCGTTTGATTTGCGCGTTTTTAACAATTTTAAAACCCAGATATACTGTTCCGGATGTGACCCCACCAAAATTTCCACTGTTTTGTTCATTTGTCGGGCAATCATTTTATTGTCCGCGCTGGCAATGCATGCATCCATTGGTGGCCGAACTTCAATAGTCAGGAAATGTTTTTTTTCATCATAAACCGGGAAAAGCGGTATAATCATAGCCTGACTGATGTTCATCAGACGTCCAATAATTGGTAATGTCGCTTTATAGGTCGCAAAAAAATCAGCAAATTCACTGTATTCAGGACCATGATCCTGATCTGGAAGGTAATACCCCCAGTATCCCTGGCGTACTGACTGAATAAATGGTTTTATCCCATCCTCCCGGGAATGTAAGCGCCCCCCGAATTTACGCCGTACAGAATTCCAGACATAATCAATCACTGGATTTCGTTGCTGATGAAACATGGCGGCCATTTTTTCCCCCTGAGCTGCCAGCAACATTGCAGGAATATCCACGCTCCAGCCATGGGGAACCAGAAAAATCACATTTCTGTTATTGTGCCGG
>NZ_JBQZXE010000285.1:0-705 GCF_053555855.1 Shigella sp. SIG3 | reverse complement strand
GTCTTCTCTTATTTTGAAATACAGATTCGTCAGATAAGTCAGAAGCCCCAGAAGCAGACTTCCCAGCACACCAATCGCAGCCCACTGTGACGGACTGACCTGATCAAGCCACTGTAAAAGCCAGTAGCCGGCACTGCCGGCGGAGGTGCCGTAGGCAATGCCCGTTGACATTTTGTCCATAGATTTCATAACCTCACCTCCGCAAATAACGGATGGCGTAGCTTTACACTGAGAGACAAAAAGGATTTGAAAAAAAGCCCGCAAAAGCGGGCGCAACGGAATCTACAGTAAGGAAAGCACTCTATCCAACAAACCACCCACAGTTAATCGGAATAAAAGCAGAGTGCTTATGAATGATCGCCTGCCCGAAGGTTGGTATTTCTGCACAGCAATTTTGCAAAAAAGACGAGCATTCAAAACGCAAACGTCTTTCAGTCACTCCGTGCTTTCCCATCATCGCAGACTGAAAGACTTTAACTTGAGCGGCAGCGGGAATCGAACCCGCATCATCAGCCTGTAAGGCTGAGGTAATAGCCATTATACGATGCCCGCATATGGTGCCGACTACCGGAATCGAACTGGTGACCTGATGATTACAAGTCAGTTGCTCTGCCTGCTGAGCTAAGTCGGCGCTAGCCCACCACCGAGAACTCGAACCTCGCACCGTCAACTTAGAAGGTTGATGCTCTATCCGGATGAGCTAGC
>NZ_JBQZXE010000284.1:0-718 GCF_053555855.1 Shigella sp. SIG3 | reverse complement strand
TTCTTGCCTCAAATGGCAGTACGTTAACTATTCAGTCAAATGGTGCGGCGTTTACTGCCACAACCATCAAGATAATCGCGGAGCAGTGATGATTCAGTTCAAACCAACGCGAAACATCGACCTGATCGAAGCAGTAGGAAATCACACTGACATTATCGCCGGGAGCAACAACGGCGATGGATACGACTACAAGCCTGAATGCCGTTACTTTGAGGTTAACGTGCACGGGCAGTTCGGCGGAATTGTTTACTATCAGGAGATTCAGCCGCTAACCTTTGATTGCCACGCCATGTACCTGCCAGAGATTCGTGGATTCAGCAAGGAAATCGGGCTGGCGTTCTGGCGATACATTCTGACTAACACCACCGTTCAGTGCGTCACATCGTTCGCTGCGCGCAAATTCCGCCACGGTCAGATGTACTGCGCAATGATTGGCCTTAAGCGTGTAGGAACCATCAAGAAATACTTCAAAGGCGTGGATGACGTGACGTTTTACAGCGCCACACGCGAAGAACTAATCGACTTCCTGAATCACGGGAGATAGCCATGTTATATGCATTTAAGCTGGGCAGAAAACTGCGCGGCGAGGAACCTTATTGCCCTGAAAAAGGCGGGAAAGGTGGCAGCTCTGATAAAAGCGCAAAGTATGCAGCAGAAGCTCAGAAGTATGCCGCAGACCTGCAAAATCAGCAGTGGCAGACGATCATGAAAAACCTTG
>NZ_JBQZXE010000283.1:0-720 GCF_053555855.1 Shigella sp. SIG3 | reverse complement strand
GAAAATGCCAAATATAAATTTTGTGTATCTTTTTCTGAAAATAAACTAAAGAAAGGGCTTTATATATCACGCATATTTATTTGTTGGATAGTCATTAGATGTTGAATCAATGAATTACTCGTTCAGTTAATATTTAAATATTCATGAAATCTATAAATTAAAGATTTGTCACTTATTGGATTTAGTATGCTTGATTTAAATGGCGGTCAATTATTGTTATTATTAAGTCTAATGTCATTTAAAGGCATTATCATATTTACGAAGAGATCAGGATGATGACGATGAAAAAAAGTGTATTGACGGCGTTTATAACTGTGGTATGTGCAACGTCCAGCGTTATGGCTGCTGATGATAATGCTATCACGGATGGCTCAGTAACATTTAATGGTAAAGTTATTGCTCCAGCTTGTACCCTGGTAGCTGCGACGAAAGATTCAGTAGTCACATTGCCAAATGTCAGCGCCACCAAGTTGCAAACTAATGGAGCAGTCTCTGGCGTTAAAACTGATGTACCAATTGCCTTAGAAGGCTGTGATGTTACTGTAACTAAAAATGCGACGTTTACCTTTAGTGGTACGGCTGACGGCGTGCAACCTACAGCATTTGCCAACCAGGCTACCACCGATGCAGCGACGAATGTTGCTCTACAAATGTATCTGCCAGATGGTTCTACATCGGTAACTCCCGGTACCGAAACGTCGAATATTCAGTTAGCGGATT
>NZ_JBQZXE010000282.1:0-749 GCF_053555855.1 Shigella sp. SIG3 | reverse complement strand
GAATGCAACTTATATAAAAATACGTGATAAATGGTGGGGGCTTCCGCTGTTCCTGCCTTCTTTAATCTTGCCCATTTTCGCCCACATTAATACTTTCGCGCATATTTCTTCCGGTGAGGTTTTTCTCTTTTATCTGCCTTTGGCACTGATGATCAGCATGATGATGTTTTTCAGCTGGGCGGCATTGCCAGGGATCACCTTAGGGATTTTTGTCCGCAAATATGCAGAGCTGGGTTTTTACGAAACGCTCTCATTAACGGCTAATTTTATTATCATTATCATTCTCTGTTGGGGCGGTTACAGGGTCTTTACTCCCCGGCGTAACAACGTTTCACATGGTGATACCCGTTTAATTTCCCAGCGTATATTCTGGCAGATAGTGTTTCCTGCAACGCTGTTTCTGATACTTTTCCAGTTTGCTGCATTTGTAGGATTACTGGCGAGCAGAGAAAATCTGGTCGGTGTCATGCCTTTTAACCTCGGGACTTTAATCAATTATCAGGCCTTACTGGTGGGTAATCTGATCGGTGTCCCGCTGTGCTACTTCATCATTCGGGTAGTGCGAAATCCATTTTATTTACGTAGCTATTATTCGCAATTAAAACAGCAGGTTGATGCCAAAGTCACCAAAAAAGAGTTCGCGCTCTGGCTACTGGCATTAGGTGCTTTATTGTTGCTGTTATGCATGCCGTTAAATGAAAAAAGCACAATTTTTAGCACCAATTATACCTTGTCATTATTGCTGCCTG
>NZ_JBQZXE010000281.1:0-752 GCF_053555855.1 Shigella sp. SIG3 | reverse complement strand
TCCCCCGCTAAAGTGTTGCCCGAAAACTGGTGGCAACATCCAGCTGCATTAGGTGCAACTGACAGTGATATCGAAATCATCAAACGTCAGTGGGGTGCGTTTTACGGTACGGATCTGGAGTTGCAACTGCGCCGCCGAGGTATCGATACAATAGTGTTATGTGGGATCTCGACCAATATCGGTGTTGAATCCACCGCCCGCAATGCCTGGGAACTTGGCTTTAATCTGGTGATTGCCGAAGACGCCTGTAGTGCCGCCAGCGCCGAGCAACACAATAACAGCATTAATCATATCTACCCGCGCATCGCCCGTGTGCGTAGCGTGGAAGAGATCCTTCACGCGTTATGATTTACATCGGTCTACCGCAATGGTCGCATCCTAAATGGGTGCGGTTGGGGATCACCAGCCTTGAAGAGTATGCCCGCCACTTTAACTGCGTGATACGGGATTTTTAAAAATAACTAAAGAACGCCCAAGAGCATGTGTTTTCTTTAGAATAATCAAAGCGTTGTATTGCCATGTCATATGAAAATCGGCAAAGTTCATATGTAACAAAGTGTCCCAATCATGCCCCAAAATGCCCCACAACAAATATTTTTGCCCCATGCATGCCCCAAAAAATCACTTTCCCTCACTCTTGACACTGTTTATCCATACAGTTAAAAATAATACTGTATAAAAACACAGTGTAGAGGGATTTTTATGCGTATTGAAATCTGCATAGCCAAAGAGAAAATGACTAAAATGCCAAC
>NZ_JBQZXE010000280.1:0-758 GCF_053555855.1 Shigella sp. SIG3 | reverse complement strand
CCTGAAGGTGCGACACAGTCGGGGAGAGAAGCCCATCTCCTTGCCGAACTGCCACAGCGAAGGATGGAACCGGTGCTGACCGGTCTGATATGCGTCACGTTGCAGAACCACAGTTTTCATATTGTCATACAACACTTCGCGCGGCACACCACCAAAGAAGCGGAACGCATTATGATGGCAGGTCTCCAGCGTGTCATAACGCATATTGTCAGTGAATTCGATGTACAACATTCGGCTGTATCCGGGAACAGCAACGAACACGTGAAGCGGTGAGCGACCATTACGCATAGTGCCCCAGTCAACCTGCATCTGTCGTCCGGGTTCAGTTTCGAACCGAACGGCAGGCTCCTGCTCCTGAGGAACCGAGAGAGAACGAATGAATGCCCTGAGAATGGTCATTCCGCCACGATATCCCTGGTCTCTGATCTCGCGAGCGATTACCGTTGCCGGGATTTTGTAAGGATGAGCATCGGCGATGCGTTGACGAATATAATCCCGGTATTCATCCAGGAGTGAAGCAACAGCAGGTCGCGGCGTATATTTTGGCGGCTCAGATTTTGCCTGCAAATAACGTTTAACGGTATTGCGGGAGAGCCCCAGTTCTCTGGCAATCGCCCGGCTACTCATTCCCTGCTTGTGCAGGATTTTAATTTCCATAACTGTCTCAAAAGTGACCATAAGCTCTCCTGAATCAGGAGAGCAGATTACCCCCTGGATCTGATTTCAGGCGTTGGGTGTGGATCACTATTGCACCGTTC
>NZ_JBQZXE010000279.1:0-765 GCF_053555855.1 Shigella sp. SIG3 | reverse complement strand
AGCAGTTCATGCACTTGGTTCGACGGCCAGTCATTGAGCTTCTCGATCACTTCGCGCAACCAGTCCTCCGGCTCCACTTCGTTCTGTTTGCAGGTGACCAGCAGACTGTAGATGATCGCCGCACTTTCTCCTCCCTTGTCTGAGCCGAAAAAGAGATAATTTTTTCTTCCAACCGCCACCGATCGTAACGCGTTTTCACCGATGTTGTTGTCTATTTCCACCCAGCCGTCACGACAGAACTCGTTCAGCGCATTCCAGTGATTCAGGATATAGTCGAACGCCTTCGCCATCTCCGCATGTTTCGACAGCGTTTTCCTCTGCAACTGTATCCAGTCGTACAACGACTGCATCAACTGGACGCTTCTGGCTTTTCTGACTGCAAGCCGTTCCTCTGCCGGACTGCCACGTATCTCCGCTTCTATGTCGTATAACTCTGCTATCCGTCTGAGCGCTTCCTGAGTCATTTCTGTCGGACGGCGCACATCCTCGTCATGGATTTTTCGGCGGGCGTGGGCCAGGCACCCGGCTTCCTTCACCCGGCCCGTTTCGTACAGTACGTTATAACCTGCATAGGCATCAGCCTGCAGTACGCCCTGATACTTTGCCAGGTGGAGCTGCGGATGTTCTCCTTTGCGATCTGCCGAATACGCGAACCAGACGGCTGCCGGCAGGGATGAACCCGCATTACGATCATCCCTGACGTATACCCACAGACGACCCGTTTTCGTCTTTCCGTTCCCCGGGGCCAGTACTTTCACCGGAGTG
>NZ_JBQZXE010000278.1:0-792 GCF_053555855.1 Shigella sp. SIG3 | reverse complement strand
GCAAGCACCTTAAAATCACCATCATACACTAAATCAGTAAGTTGGCAGCATTACCCTCCATTTTTTAACGCAGCATCCTGGTCATCCCTCAGCTCTATCTGAATATTTTCGGCAGTACCTTCATTTTTGTAATAACCCGTATTGTCAGTTGAACCTGTCACGATTGCCGTCACTGCACTTGTTTCAACCGGACAATCGGTTAATGACAAAGTAATATTGTGCCAGCCAGATGCAGAACCAGGTTGTTGCAGATTGCGCGTATAAAGATCCCCGAGATTAACGTTAGCTTCTTTGGTTTGAATAGTGCAGGGTTTAGCGACTACCCGACCATTAACAGTGATAGTGACATCGGCGGCCTGGAGAGTTGCTGTGAATAACGCGCAAAACGTAGCTAACAGGAACCTCTTGTGAAGTCTTTTCATATCTGACTCTGATTATTGAAATTCAAGGGTAAAGGTTGCCGAAGCCCTCACCAGTCCCGGATTGACGGACTTCTGAGTTGACTTCAGACGAGCGGAGTAAGGCAAAATATTGTTCTGTTCTGGTACCAGTGGGATCCACTGCATCCCGGCATGAAGGTCATTCAGTTTCACCGGACGCATATTTCCGTCCAGTATTTCTTACCCAAACCGGAGGCCGTATTGCTTCCCTCATCCAGTTTCAACAGAGTATTATTTTCTGCATCCTCAATACCGTTAAATGCAACCCGAACCCCCGTTGTCCCTTTGCTGCATTCACTTAACGTAATCTGAAAAGGGACGGCTGGACTTGTGCTACCGGTCGTTGGAAATT
>NZ_JBQZXE010000277.1:0-808 GCF_053555855.1 Shigella sp. SIG3 | reverse complement strand
CAATTGAGTACCAAAATCACTAATGGATTTACTATAACGAATACGATATTTATTCCCATAATATAAATTCGCAATCGAACGCGTAATATCTGTCGATAAACTCCCTAACAGCCCCAGAGAAATGCCAATACCCGTAGATATTGCATTAAAATGAGTGGCGCTTTGAATCCCTCCATACACCGTGACGCCATAAGGAAGCCCGTACATCGCCGTGATTTCGCCCACGGAGACAGGGGAGCTTTTTATACCTTCTTCTTTATATTCCCCCCCATCACACTATATTTGAAATATCCTTCATGCAGAGCGATGGCCGGCGTTTGAAATGGCACGGAAAAATGCTGCTCCTCGCCATTACTCTCTCTCACTGTAACATCAAGCTCCCCGCCAACGGCCAGCGTTGGTAAATTATCCAGCGCAAAAGGCCCTGGCGGCACAGAACGGGTAAAAATAATTTGCCCATTTTGTTTAATAATAACCTGCGCCTCACTTTGTGCTATTCCATGCACCACAGGTGTGTAGTAGCTGTCCTCCGGCGGAGTCATCGCATCGTCGGTCGCTAACATCCCGCCGCGAAAAGGTATGCTGTCAAACACCTCAGACGACGTATAAGATTCTCCAAGCGTTAATCGGCTTTTAATCGCATTTATGCCTCGCTCAAACCACATGTAACCCCTTTGCCATCTTTCTGACTGGCCAAGTTCCTTGCTCCATGTCACTGAACTACGAAACCTCCAGGCACCAAGATTAAACCCTGGAGTGAACCTGCCATAACGAGAATTACGCGTGGTAGATTGATTATCATTTTGTT
>NZ_JBQZXE010000276.1:0-818 GCF_053555855.1 Shigella sp. SIG3 | reverse complement strand
CTGGCCGAACAACATACGACGCAACCTGTCGAGTTGCGCTTTCAGCCGTTCAATTTCCTGCTCATAGCCCGCGACCTGACAGGCATACTGTCGAAGCCGACTCTGTTGCTTACGCAACATGGCTTTAAGCAGCTCAATATCATCGGGGAGTTCATTGTTCATTCCCTTGTTTTATCACGGGTTATATCCGGATGCCAGGCCGTTCTGTCCGTTTGGGATGTTGCCACGCGATCCCCTCCAGTAGCATGGATAACTGAGCTGGCGTCAGGTGCACTTTCCCTTCCCGGGTCACCGGCCAGACGAAGCGGCCCCGTTCCAGGCGTTTGGCGAACAGGCATAACCCGTCACGATCGGCCCACAGTATTTTCACCATTTTGCCACTGCGGCCCCGGAAGACGAAGATATGCCCGGAGAACGGGTCATCTTTCAGCGTGTTCTGCACCTTCGAAGCCAGGCCATTGAAGCCACAACGCATATCTGTGATGCCAGCGATGATCCAGATTTTGGTACCGGTCGGCAGCGTTATCATCGGATACCCCCTTTCATTTCGCGGATTAGCGCCCGTAACAGTTCCGGAGTGAGAGGGTCAAACAGTTTTACCACACCTGATTTAAGATGCAGCTCGCACCGTGGGACGTTTCCGGGAGCCCCCTCAGGGCGCTCATCATGCTTGTTACGCCAGAAGGGATTTGTAACTGGTCTGGTCGGCTCCGGCGTATCAGTCAGTGCCACCGGGACAGGCATGCATTCCTGTATGTCATCATCGCTCAGTAAGCCGTCCTCGTACTGGCTTTTCCATTTAAACAGCAGGTTATTAT
>NZ_JBQZXE010000275.1:0-841 GCF_053555855.1 Shigella sp. SIG3 | reverse complement strand
GTTACTCCAATGTCCATTTAGTGACGCAATATTTACCTTGGAATAGTTTCCCTTCTTACATTTTTCTTTGTTAATAATAACACATGTTAGAGAAGTTCTGGAAGAGAAAGTATTTTAATATGGTT
This sequence comes from Shigella sp. SIG3, assembly GCF_053555855.1. Taxonomy (NCBI): domain Bacteria; kingdom Pseudomonadati; phylum Pseudomonadota; class Gammaproteobacteria; order Enterobacterales; family Enterobacteriaceae; genus Shigella; species Shigella sp. SIG3. Next base: position 716 of record NZ_JBQZXE010000275.1, on the reverse strand, counting down.
TTTTATTTTTCACTAAAAAGTGTGATCGGGGACAATATATTTACGCACGTTATGTTTAAAGGCACTACACTGATTGGGGAATACTGAAATCAGAAAAAGCATATGGCCTTAAAAGGTATGCGATAACCGGAGGATGTGCTTATGGATCATAGTCTTAATTCTTTGAATAATTTCGATTTCCTGGCGCGTAGTTTTGCCAGAATGCACGCAGAAGGTCGCTTGGTCGATATTCTGGCCGTTACTGGTAACATGGATGAAGAACATAGAACCTGGTTTTGCGCACGTTATGCCTGGTATTGCCAACAGATGATGCAGGCAAGAGAGCTGGAGTTAGAGCACTGATATAACGGGCCTGATGGCCCGTTTTAGTGTTTGTATTAGATGCTAGTTATAGGTGATTTTGAGGATTACGTCTTTACTAAACGGTCCCTCAACAACAGTCTCTGCCGGGTTCGCACTAAGTTCTGCCCTGAATGGTGCGGTGACCGAAGGTGCACTAGACGATGAAAAAGAAGCAAATTGTGAGAAGCGGTTAAATTCCGTTGCTGTTCCATCTTTATGAAATATCTTCAATAGCAGTCCATTACCCATATCCAGATGGCTATAATCACTCAAAATATCCGTAGTGAAAAAGCTCCCTAAAATATTGAATTGCTCAGTACAGGCCGCACCAGGATCTTTTGTCATGACTACACTAAACGTCTCACTAACGGTGT
>NZ_JBQZXE010000274.1:0-875 GCF_053555855.1 Shigella sp. SIG3 | reverse complement strand
CGTGATTTATCAGTCAGCCGTTCCACAAGGTGCTTTTGAGATCACCGATCTCAACACCGCAAGTACAGGTGGCGATTTGGACGTAACCATCAAAGAAGAAGACGGTAGCGAACAACGATTCACCCAACCTTATGCTTCATTGGCGATTCTTAAACGTGAAGGTCTGACAGATGTTGATGTCAGCGTGGGTGAATTGCGCGATGAAGACGGATTTACACCGGACGTCCTTCAGGCGCAAATACTTCATGGTTTTTCCCACGGGATCACTTTATATGGAGGTATGCAGGCTGCTGAAAATTATGGTTCTGCAGCTCTGGGTGTCGGTAAAGATCTTGGCGCTTTGGGCGCAATTTCTTTCGATGTGACACATGCTCGTGCGAATTTTAGCCATGATGATACAGAAACGGGTCAGTCATATCGCTTTCTCTATTCAAAACTATTTGACGACACAGACACTAGCTTGCGCCTGGTTGGCTATCGTTACTCCACCGAGGGCTACTATACCCTCAATGAGTGGGCATCGCGGCGCAACAGCCCTGAAGACTTTTGGGAAACAGGTAACCGACGTAGTCGCGTGGAGGGAACGCTAACGCAGTCGTTGGGGAGAGATTATGGCAATTTATACCTGACATTAAGCCGGCAACAATACTGGCATACCGATGATGTCGAACGATTAATGCAATTTGGCTACAGCAGTAGCTGGAAGCGTCTCTCGTGGAACGTCTCCTGGAGTTATTCCAATACTGCCAGACAGGGGACGGGGAACAACCATGCCAGTGATAACACCAGTGAGCAGATCTACATGCTCTCTTTATCTGTTCCTTTATCGGGCTGGTGGGGTAATAGTTACGCCACCTATTCTGTTTCGCAAAACG
>NZ_JBQZXE010000273.1:0-885 GCF_053555855.1 Shigella sp. SIG3 | reverse complement strand
ACCTGGCAGACGCTGGTTAATCACCATTACGGGCTGCATGACCCGAACGCCCCGGAGAACCGCAGGGCGCTGACACTCCCTGATAATCTGCCGGAAACGAAACAGGCGCTTGCAGAGAGCGTCACACGCGGGATAGACGCTCTTTATCATGTCGGGGAGATAAAAGGCCGTCAGGATGTGATTCAGGCGCTCACAGAGGCAGGGCTTGAAGTGGTCAGGGTGACGCGAAGCAGTATCAGCATTGCAGACCCGAACGGTGGGAAGAATATCAGGCTGAAAGGAGCATTCTATGAGCAATCTTTTACAGACGGGCGCGGAGTTCGAGAAAAAGCTGAAAGAGAGAGCCGAATCTACAGAGAAAATGCTGAACGACGAGTTCAGGAAGCTCGAAGAATCTGTAAGCAAGGCTGTGACATCAAACGAGACGAAAATCAAAGACGCTATAGCCCTGTTCACAGCTTCGACAGAGGAATCACTGAAAAAACACCGGGAAGGGGTGAAAGAGGCGATGATGCAGCACAGGAAGGACGTGTTAAAGCTGGCAGGGAATACGGGCATGATGTTACTGGGGATGGTCATTTTCCTGTTTACCGTGAGTGGCGGGACGCTCTGGTATCTTGGCGGGATGATACAGGCGAACCTGGAAGAAATCAGGAAGCAGAACGAGAGTCTGGAGAAGCTGAACGCGAAGACATGGGGCGTGGAGTTTGTGCAGGACGGGAACAGGAAATTTCTGGTCCTTCCTTACGGGAAGTCAGCAGAGGTGATTTCCTTTCAGGGGAAGGAATGGGTACATCTGAAGGAGTGACACAGAGTGACAGAGCTGGAAACACATTTGCTGAACGCCTTAGAGCAGCTGCAACAGGACTATATGCAGCGGCTGAG
>NZ_JBQZXE010000272.1:0-885 GCF_053555855.1 Shigella sp. SIG3 | reverse complement strand
CCGTTGCCCGCTCAGAAGGAGTCCTTGTCGGATACCTCCCTGGACTGGCCATGCGCCGCATAGCCGACTTACACGCCGGTGAAGCTAAAACTGATGCTCGTGACGCTGCCATCATTGCCGAAGCTGCCCGTACCCTGCCTCACGCGCTACGCACGCTGAAACTGGCTGACGAGCAAATCGCCGAACTCTCCATGCTCTGCGGCTTCGATGATGATCTTGCCGCACAGACAACGCAGGCCAGCAACCGTATCCGCGGCCTTCTGACCCAGATACATCCGGCACTGGAGCGCGTTCTCGGTCCGAGACTTGAGCACCCGGCGGTACTCGATCTTCTCCAGCGATATCCCTCACCAGAAAAACTCGCTTCGCTGGGTGAGAAGAAGCTGGCAGCCCAGCTCTGCAAACTTGCGCCTCGTCTGGGTAAACGCCTTGCAGCAGACATAGCTCAGGCACTGGCCGAACAAACCGTCGTCGTTCCCGGCACGAATGCCGCTGCCGTAGTACTGCCACGTCTGGCACTCCAGCTCATCACGCTGCGTAAGCAAAGAGACGAGGTGGCGCTTGAGGTAGAACAGCGAGTTCTTGCTCACCCTCTTTACCCGGTCCTGACCAGTATGCCCGGAGTCGGTGTCAGGACCGCAGCCAGACTCCTCACCGAGGTCGCCTGCCGCGCCTTCGCCTCTGCCGCACATCTCGCTGCTTATGCTGGCCTTGCGCCGGTAACTCGGCGATCCGGCTCGTCAATACGCGGTGAGCATCCCTCGCGACGGGGTAATAAAGCTCTCAAACGGGCGTTGTTCCTGTCGGCCTTCGCCGCGCTCAGGGATCCGCTCTCCAGGGCTTACTACACCCGCAAAATGAGTCAGGGAAAACGACACAATCAGG
>NZ_JBQZXE010000271.1:0-886 GCF_053555855.1 Shigella sp. SIG3 | reverse complement strand
GCCTGGCAGACGCTGGTTAATCACCATTACGGGCTGCATGACCCGAACGCCCCGGAGAACCGCAGGACGCTGACACTCCCTGATAATCTGCCGGAAACGAAACAGGCGATTGCTGAGGGCGTTACACGCGGTTTACCATGCCGGAGAGATAAAAGGCCGTCAGGATGTGATTCAGGCGCTCACAGAGGCAGGGATTGACGTGGTCAGGGTGACGCGAAGCAGTATCAGCATTGCAGACCCGAACGGCGGGAAGAATGTCAGACTGAAAGGAGCGTTTTATGAGCAATCTTTTACAGACGGGTGCGGAGTTCGAGAAAAAGCTGAAAGAGAGAGCCGAATCTACAGAGAAAATGCTGAACGACGAGTTCAGGAAGCTCGAAGAATCTGTAAACAGGGAACTGATCTCAAACGAATCTTTAATCAGGAACGCTATCAACGACCATACATCAGCCCTGAAAGAACTTCTGGAGAGGTATCAGAAAACGACCGTCGATACGATGGACGCACACTGGAAAACCGTACTGAAAATGAGCGTGAAACGCTGGCTGTGGCTGATTATCGTCTCAGTACTGATGTTTGCCACGACCGGGAGCCTGCTGTGGTGCCAGGGCATGAAGATAAACGCGAACATGAATATTCTCCGCGAGCAGAAAGAGAGTCTGGAGAAGCTGAACGCGAAGACATGGGGCGTGCGTTATCACGAGGACAGCAACGGACGTTTTCTGGTGTTGCCCGAGGGGATGAAAGCCGAAACGAACTGGACGATGGAAAACGGGAAACAGAATGCCGTAAGGCTGGTACAGGAGTAACAGAGCATGACGGAGCTGGAAAGACATTTGCTGAACGCATTAGAGCAACTGCAACAGGACTATATGCAGCGGCTGAA
>NZ_JBQZXE010000270.1:0-894 GCF_053555855.1 Shigella sp. SIG3 | reverse complement strand
TCCTCTGTTGGACGCTGGATTAACTGGTTCACGCAGTCGGGTGTTGAGGGACTGAAATCATTACCTGCCGGGCGTGCCCGTCGCTGGCCGTTTGAGCATATCTGCACACTGTTACGTGAGCTGGTAAAACATTCTCCCGGCGACTTTGGCTACCAGCGTTCACGCTGGAGTACAGAACTGCTGGCAATAAAAATCAATGAGATAACCGGTTGCCAGTTAAATGCCGGAACCGTTCGCCGCTGGTTGCCGTCTGCGGGGATTGTGTGGCGAAGGGCTGCGCCAACTCTGCGTATCCGTGACCCGCATAAAGATGAAAAGATGGCAGCAATCCATAAAGCACTGGACGAATGCAGCGCAGAGCATCCGGTCTTTTATGAAGATGAAGTGGATATCCATCTTCATCCCAAAATCGGTGCGGACTGGCAACTGCGCGGACAGCAAAAACGGGTGGTCACGCCGGGACAGAATGAAAAATATTATCTGGCCGGAGCGCTGCACAGCGGGACAGGTAAAGTCAGCTATGTGGGCGGCAACAGCAAAAGTTCGGCGCTGTTACATCAGCCTGCTGAAGCGGCTTAAAGCGACATACCGTCGGGCGAAAACCATCACGCTGATCGTGGACAACTACATTATCCACAAAAGCCGGGAAACACAGAGCTGGCTGAAGGAGAACCCGAAGTTCAGGGGCATTTATCAGCCGGTTTACTCGCCATGGGTGAATCATGTTGAACGGCTATGGCAGGCACTTCACGACACAATAACGCGTAATCATCAGTGCCGCTCAATGTGGCAACTGTTGAAAAAAGTTCGCCATTTTATGGAAACCGTCAGCCCATTCCCCGGAGGCAAACATGGGCTGGCAAAAGTGTAGCGGTATTAAGCGCAGCTATTTAG
>NZ_JBQZXE010000269.1:0-898 GCF_053555855.1 Shigella sp. SIG3 | reverse complement strand
AGACTAGTGCAGTGAAGAGCAGCATCCGGTGATCTGGTCAACCACGCAGGCTGCAGAACACTTACCGGTTCGCATGCCTCGCCTCTGCTCTGCAGAACGCCTCTCTGAAAGTATGGTCGATGAAATATTTCAGAAGGGGGCTGCATGAGTACAGAAATGAAAACGGGGCTGGTGCTGTCCGGTGGCGGGGCGGTGGGCGCTTATCAGGCGGGAGTGGTTAAGGCACTGGCAGAGTGTGATACACAGATCAGCATGGTTTCAGGGGCCAGCATTGGCGCATTCAATGGTGCCATTATCGCGACCTCTCCCGATCTGTCAGAAGCTGCCGTACGCCTGGAAGCGCTCTGGGATCATCTGGGGAATAATCAGGTGCTGTCGGTAAACCGATTGGTTTACTTTTCATTGCTGAAAAAATTGTTCCAGGCAATGAACCTCTGCCAGATCCCCGGACGTGCAGGAGCACTGCTTACGACGCTTCTTCGCCATATATCGATACTCAACGGGTTTGACAATCTGATGGCTCAGCCGTTGTTGTCAGATGAGCCCCTGACAGCGCTGTTGGATCATTATCTTGATACTGATGCTCTGGCAGACGGGCTACCGCTGTATGTGTCGCTGTACCCCACAGAAGGGGGCATGCAGGATATTATTGACTGCATTCGTGCTGAACTGGGTGCCGGAACCACGAAAAACGCCGTTTTTCAGCATATCCAGAGCCTGCCCCGCGGACAGCAGAAAGAGGCTCTGCTTGCGTCAGCCGCGCTGCCCCTGCTGTTCCGTCCCCGTGAGGTTCAGGGGACAATGTTCGGTGATGGTGGTATGGGAGGATGGCGAAATATGCAGGGAAATACCCCTGTGACGCCTCTGGTCGATGCCGGATGCAATATGGTGATTGTGA
>NZ_JBQZXE010000268.1:0-898 GCF_053555855.1 Shigella sp. SIG3 | reverse complement strand
GGACTGGTGCAGTGAAGAGCAGCATCCGGTGATCTGGTCAACCACGCAGGCTGCAGAACACTTACCGGTTCGCATGCCCCGTCTCTGCTCTGCAGAACGCCTCTCTGAAAGTATGGTCGATGAAATATTTCAGAAGGGGGCTGCATGAGTATAGAAATAAAAACAGGGCTGGTGCTGTCCGGCGGTGGGGCGGTGGGCGCTTATCAGGCGGGAGTGGTTAAGGCACTGGCAGAGTGTGGTACACAGATCAGCATGGTTTCAGGGGCCAGCATTGGCGCATTCAATGGTGCCATTATCGCGGCCTCTCCCGATCTGTCAGAAGCTGCCGTACGCCTGGAGGCGCTCTGGGATCATCTTGGGAATAATCAGGTGCTGTCGGTAAACCGATCGGTTTACTTTTCATTGCTGAAAAAATTGTTCCAGGCAATGAACCTCTGCCAGATCCCCGGACGTGCAGGAGCACTGCTTACGACACTTCTTCGCCATATATCGATAATCAACGGCTTCGACAATCCGATGACTCAGCCGTTGTTGTCAGATGGGCCCCTGACAGCGTTGATGGATCATTATCTTGATACAGATGCTCTGGCAGGCGGGCTACCGCTGTATGTGTCGCTGTACCCCACAGAAGGGGGCATGCAGGATATTATTGACTGCATTCGTGCTGAACTGGGTTCCGGAACCACGAAAAACGCCGTTTTTCAGCATATCCAGAGTCTGCCCCGCGGACAGCAGAAAGAGGCTCTGCTTGCGTCAGCCGCACTGCCCCTGTTGTTCCGTCCCCGTGAGGTTCAGGGGACAATGTTCGGTGATGGTGGTATGGGAGGATGGCGAAATATGCAGGGAAATACCCCTGTAACGCCTCTGGTCGATGCCGGATGCAATATGGTGATTGTGT
>NZ_JBQZXE010000267.1:0-898 GCF_053555855.1 Shigella sp. SIG3 | reverse complement strand
GCTGTTGTTAATTTCGATTGGTTCTCAGATGAGAATGATGACGGTGATACACAGATAAGAATCAATGAGCAATGAGGGTTGCCGGGCAACCCTCATTGAATAAAACGGGAATTACTTCGCTTCGCCGTTTTTCATTTCGCCCATAGCTTTCAGCTTTTTGGAGATATCGCGGCGTTCTTTGGAGAGCTCGGCATTTTTGATGATGTAATCGTCAACGCGATCTTCATAGTCACCTTTCATGCTGGCGATGATGCCCTGGATTGCTTCAACGCTCATCCCTGGCTTGATGTAATCGCTCAGGTTGTCCAGCAACAGGACGCGCTTCTGGTTGTCACGGATCTTTTTCTCAACGTCCTGAATTTCACGTTGCAGTTTGTTCTTACGACGGAACAGACGAACAAATTCCAGTACGTCCTGGAATGAAGGCTTGGTAGTTTCCATTTTTATACCCCTGATAATGTGAGAGTCGGATTCGTTTAAGCAACCGCTATTCGTTAGGGCCAACATTACTCATAGCTGCCGCAGATGACAATGCTTTTATCCCTTTTCACTATCATACCCTTTATCCTTGCTGAATCGAAGCAGCAGCAAGATGATTCTGAAGTTCAGGAATTATTTGCGCAAGGCCCGGCAAATCAGATTCGATAGCAACTCAAGCTGATGTGCCGTTTCCATGTTCAGCCACACATAACCATAGATTGGTGTTTCCACGACTTTCAGGTCATGGTGGTTATCGAGCAACTGACGCAGCTCTTCCACAGCATCGTTCAATTTTTCCGTATTGGCAAAAACCGGCTGCGGATTACCTTCGTACAGCGCATGAACAAGGCTCAGCAGTATTTGCTGCATCATGTGCTGGGTATCACGAAGTTTTTACGCGTTCAATAACACGAAATGG
>NZ_JBQZXE010000266.1:0-908 GCF_053555855.1 Shigella sp. SIG3 | reverse complement strand
CGGGCTCCCGTTTTTTATTCGGACAGGAACAGATATGGCAAAGAAAGACGATAACCTGAAACGTCTGAGAGAACTGGCAGCATCGCTGGGACGTGAGCCGGATATCTCGGGAAGCGCAGCAGATATTGCGCAGCGTGTGGCTGAGCTGGAGGAGGAACTTGCCAATATGGATGACACTGACATCCGGGATAAGTCTGCCCACCCGGAAAATGCGCTGACCGGACATGAAAATGAGGTGATATCAGCGCAGCCGGAGACCGTGATTCAGAATATGGATGATCTGGTTACAGTCGTGGCACTGGTGACGCTGCATACCGATGCACTTCATGCCACGCGGGATGAACCTCTGGCATTTGTGCCGCCGGGAATGGCGTTCCGTGTCTCTGCCGGTGTGGCAGCCGGAATGACAGAACGTGGCCTGGCCAGAATGCAATAACGGGAGGCAGCGTGGCTGATTTCGATAATCTGTTTGATGTTGCACTTGATCTCGCAGACAAGGCCATTATTCGCAATATGGGGATTAGAGCGGTCATTACGTCAGGCCGGCTAAAAGGGATCATGATTTCCGGGGTTTTTGATGATCCTGAAAATATTTCTCTGGTGGCCGGCGGTGTGCGTATTGAAGACTCTTTACCATCCCTGTTTGTGAAAACAGCAGATATTTTACGGCTGTGTCGCAATGATTCGCTGATGATTAGTCGTGAGTCTTTCTGTGTGGATCGTATCACCCCTGATGATGGCGGATGTAGTTATATCCGGTTGCGGCGTGAGGGGCTGCCGGGAAACGTAAGGGCAGGACGATATTATGAAGGGGCTTGAGAATGCCATCCGCAATCTGAACAGCCTTGATACCCGTATGGTGCCACAGGCCAGCGCATGGGCGATAAACCGTGTGGCACAGAAAGCGT
>NZ_JBQZXE010000265.1:0-928 GCF_053555855.1 Shigella sp. SIG3 | reverse complement strand
CATCAACAGGTATTCTTCCCGTTTTGTTCGGTGACTGTTGTAACGCAGACCGATTTCATCCTGACCGGCATAATGCTCCAGACGACTCATCGGCACCGGTGGCTTTTTCAGGTAAGAGCCAAAGTACACCGCCACATGGGTGGCATTATCCATCACCCGGGATACGTTGACATTTCAGCCACGGCGGTAATGCGTGTCCAGGAAGCGATTCCATTCCCGTTTACTGCTTCCTTCTGCTGCCAGCGCATCCGGCATCACCAGGTCAGGGTATTTCCGTGACAGCAACCGTGTTATCCGGTAGCGCCACATGCTCATCACCTTACGGGCGTAAAAATGAAGATTTTTCCAGGTGTGGCCCGACGTCACACCACCGGCAGTTGTCGATAAATGGATATGCGGATGCCACTGCTGGTCACGCCCCCATGTGTGGATCACCGTGAATATCCCCGGCTCCACATCTGCCTGATGGCAGATTTCCAGTATCACATCCGCTGCAATGCGGCTCATCTCTGCCAGTAACCACCGGTTGTGGAACACCAGGGACCAGTACTGGCAGGGAAGTGTGAACACAATATGCTGCCACGGGCAGTCGGGGACCAGGCTCAGCAGATACTGTATCCACTGTGCGCCAGCCTTCACCCCGCAGTGCGGGCAGGAGCGGCTTTTACACCGGAAGCAGACCTTTTTTGTATGGCAACAGTCCGGTGATGAACAACACCACTGCGTGTAGCCCATCAGTGTGGTCCCGCAGGCCATGATTTTTGTCACTGATTCAATTACCACCGGACGGACTGCCCCTTCCGGTTGTTTCTCCAGCCAGTTAAGCCAGCGGTTTCCCTGCTGAAAAATATCGGCAAAACGGGGAAGCATCAGAAGGGCGGGGCGACTCCGTCCGGCCAGTGAACCGTGCCACACTCCGGGCAGTACA
>NZ_JBQZXE010000264.1:0-963 GCF_053555855.1 Shigella sp. SIG3 | reverse complement strand
TGCATAAAATGGCTGAATCGGGAGATATCGACGCGCAGAGCCTGTTAGGCTGGGAATATTATCAGCCTCGCTATGATACCAAACCTGATGTTCAGGAAGCGATTAAATGGTTCGAGTTAGCCGCTAAACAAGGTGACAGAGAAGCTCCGTTAGCGCTGGGGAGTATCTACTACGACGGTGAGCAGGTGCGGGTGGATTATGCCAAAGCGTATGCACTATTTAATCAGGCCGCGCAGCAAGGTATGAATTTAGCATGGTCCAGGTTGGGCATGATGTACGCCAATGGTCAGTATGTTGAGGTAGATTGTAAGAAAGCGAAGGAATACCTTGATAAAGGTGTCCACATTTATGGTGGCCCGGAAGACTTTCTGGCTACTTGTCGAAAAGACATGATTGACAGAAAAACGGTTGAGGATACGTTACCCGTGATCACGGTTACCCGTTCTGGGATGCGGGATAATTTTTTAGATAAAGGTTTTTCCTGCATGGATAGCCTCTTCGCCACCACCAATAAATTAGGCGAAGTGGCCAATCTTCGCGTGACATTCAGCATTCGTCGCCCATCCGGTAAGGAGATTAACCAAACGGTTGGCTTCGCGCCTTTCGGTTTAAACCGGCTGAATATTAGCTTTACTGATTACCTATTTGGTTCATTTACCAGTAATTCGTCTCTTATTCTTTATAAACCGGAATTTGAGCGAAAATCTTGTGCAACTGTAAGGACCACAATAGTTGCCGCAACGGCAACTATTAACGGCAAGGATGTGGAGTTGCTGAAAGCGGGGGCAATTGAACAAAAGTGGTAACGCTGCTCAGCCCCCGGCTAAGGCAAAACTTGCCCTGGCGGGTGGCGATAATAATCTAAGCCGCGAGAATATGCTGAATCGCCAAAAACATAGGTACAGCACCAAAAGCATTTGGTGTCGCTGAAAGCTGAACAAAGCCGAGACGAGCATAAAAGTT
>NZ_JBQZXE010000263.1:0-977 GCF_053555855.1 Shigella sp. SIG3 | reverse complement strand
TGAATCGCCACGGGTTTAACAGACACCTCAGAGTCATTTAAGATGGCTTAAAGAGAGGTGCCCATGAGCGGTAAGCGTTATCCCGAAGAGTTTAAAACTGAAGCAGTCAAACAGGTTGTTGATCGCGGTTATTCTGTTGCCAGCGTTGCAACACGTCTCGATATCACCACCCACAGCCTTTATGCCTGGATAAAGAAGTACGGTCCGGATTCTTCCACTAATAAAGAACAGTCAGATGCTCAGGCCGAGATCCGCCGTCTCCAGAAAGAGCTGAAACGGGTTACCGACGAACGGGACATATTAAAAAAAGCCGCGGCGTACTTCGCAAAGCTGTCCGACTGAGGTACGCCTTTATCCGTGACAACTCCTGTTGCTGGCCTGTTCGCCTGCTCTGTCGGGTGCTGGATGTTCATCCCAGTGGTTTTTACGCCTGGCTTCAGCAGCCGCATTCACAACGCCATCAGGCAGACCTGAGACTGACAGGACAGATTAAACAGTTCTGGCTGGAATCGGGATGCGTCTATGGTTATCGCAAAATCCATCTGGATCTGCGTGACAGCGGGCAACAGTGCGGAGTAAACAGAGTCTGGAGACTGATGAAACGTGTCGGAATAAAGGCTCAGGTCGGATACCGAAGCCCGCGGGCACGTAAAGGCGAGGCCAGTATCGTGTCACCCAACAGGCTCCAGCGACAGTTCAATCCGGATGCTCCTGATGAGCGTTGGGTAACGGACATAACCTACATCAGGACCCACGAAGGCTGGCTGTATCTTGCCGTTGTTGTTGATCTGTTCTCACGCAAAATTATCGGCTGGTCCATGCAATCCCGGATGACAAAGGACATTGTCCTGAACGCACTGCTGATGGCTGTATGGCGGCGTAATCCCGAAAAACAGGTGCTGGTTCATTCGGATCAGGGCAGTCAGTACACAAGCCATGAGTGGCAGTCGTTCCTGAAATCACACGGCCTGGAGGGT
>NZ_JBQZXE010000262.1:0-980 GCF_053555855.1 Shigella sp. SIG3 | reverse complement strand
GTCGTCACTCTCGTCTGGGGAATATCTCCCCGGCAGCCTTCAGGGAAAATATCATCAGATGGCTGCTTAAAAAAAGAACAAATGGTAGTGTCCGCTATTGCCAGTACACCTCACTTATCGACGACGAGCAGTTTGATGAAACCAATATTGTGCGCGGACTGCCTGTTCCTGGTGGTCGGTTGGGGATAAAAATCACAGAGCTGGAGTGTGCATGAATAACCAGTATTTACAGTTTGTTCGTGAGCAGCTCATTATCGCCACCGCTGATTTGAGTGGGGCGACAAAAGGTCAGCTTGAAGCCTGGCAGGAGAATGCCATGTTCGATACAGGGCGTTACAGGCGTAAAAAAATCCAGTACCGCGATGAGGTGACCGGAAAAATGATAACGCGGGATAATCCACCAATCCCGGGAAAACAATCACTGGCGAAGGGGGCGTCAATTCCTCTGGTCAGTCAGGTTGCGTTTTCGACATCATCGTGGCGGCGGGCTGTTCTGTCTCTTGAAGAGCACCATAAAGCCTGGTTGTTGTGGTGTTACAGCGGAAGTATTTGCTGGGAGTATCAGATCACCATAACCCACTGGGCGTGGGAAGAGTTTAAGGCTCATTCTGGCACTAGGAAAATTGCAGAGAAAACACAGGAACGCCTGAAAAAATTAATCTGGCTGGCGGCGCAGGCGGTAAAAGCAGAACTTTTTGGTGGGGAAGGTTATGAATATCAGGAGCTGGCATTACTGGCGGGAGTAACAACCAAAAACTGGTCCAAAACATTTACTGCTCACTGGGTTGTAATGAAACACATTTTTCACCGACTGGATAGTGAGGCTTTATTGTTTGTGATGAGAACACGTTCAGAACAAAAAGCGGCATTTTCAAAGCAAAGTATTGCAAAAGTAGATTAAAAGGCATATATTTCATGCAAATCTGATACTTTGCCGATTTTGTACGCGATGGTAAAGTAAGCAAAACCCGCCGCCGAGC
>NZ_JBQZXE010000261.1:0-983 GCF_053555855.1 Shigella sp. SIG3 | reverse complement strand
ATAGTTGTTTACTGTGCGCTGTTGTCCATGTGATATTGTGTACCAGATGTGTGCCAAACTATTATTTCTGAGCGTACCAAATATTATTTATGGCTATAAGCGACACAAAACTGCGTACTATTTATGGTAAACCATATTCGGGCCCACAAGAAGTGGCTGATGCCGATGGCCTCAGCGTACGAATTTCACCGAAGGGGGGCATCCAGTTCCAGTACCGCTATCGCTGGCATGGCAAGCCTAATCGACTTGGGCTTGGTCGATACCCATCCCTGTCTTTGAAGGATGCCAGACAGATCACTGCTGACTTGCGAAAGCTCTATTTCTCAGGAACGGATCCACGCACCTATTTTGAAGAGAAGGTGGAGAACTCCATGACGGTCGCCCAGTGTCTCGACTACTGGTTCGACAACTACGTCTCTACAACTCTCAGAGAAAAGGCCCAGGCACTTTATCGATCAACGGTTATGAAGCGCATGCATGACGCCTTCCCTAATCGTCCGGCATCTTCTATCACGGTTAAGCAATGGGTTGACCTGCTTACCGAAGAAGAAAAAGATAATCCACGCCGAGCAAGGCAGGTGCTAAGTCAACTAAGATCAGCAATTAGTTGGTGCATGCGGCGTCAGTTGATAGATAGTTGCGCAATTATGAGCATCCAGCCAAGGGACTTCGGCTCCCGCGCTGAGGTAGGGGATCGGGTACTGTCGTATCACGAACTGGCTAAGATTTGGCTTGCTATTGAAAGAAGCCGTGCGTCTACGTCAAATAAGCTCCTTCATCAGATGCTTATGCTGTGGGGGGCGAGGCTCTCAGAGCTTAGGCTGGCAACAAAGACAGAATTTGACCTGCTGGACAACGTATGGACCGTACCGAAAGAGCATAGCAAGATGGGTAATGTTATCCGCCGTCCAATCTTCGAACAAATTAAGCCTTTTCTCGAAAAGGCCATGACAATGTACAATGATGTTCTTTTCCCTGGAGAA
>NZ_JBQZXE010000260.1:0-985 GCF_053555855.1 Shigella sp. SIG3 | reverse complement strand
TTATTAAGAAGCCTCGAGTTAACGCTCGATGTTTTTTTGCGTCTGGATATCTATTATTGCTAGAATCGCAAAAATCCTCTGCGTTTTACGCTCTTTTTCCGCAACAGTCTGAAGCCCATAATCACCTCAGTTAACGAAAATAGCATTAAAAGAGGCATATTATGGCTATCCCTGCATTTGGTTTAGGTACTTTCCGTCTGAAAGACGACGTTGTTATTTCATCTGTGAAAACGGCGCTTGAACTTGGTTATCGCGCAATTGATACCGCACAAATCTATGATAACGAAGCCGCAGTAGGTCAGGCGATTGCAGAAAGTGGCGTGCCACGTCATGAACTCTACATCACCACTAAAATCTGGATTGAAAATCTCAGCAAAGACAAATTGATCCCGAGTCTGAAAGAGAGCCTGCAAAAATTGCATACCGATTATGTTGATCTGACGCTAATCCACTGGCCGTCACCAAACGATGAAGTCTCTGTTGAAGAGTTTATGAAGGCGCTGCTGGAAGCCAAAAAACAAGGGCTGACGCGTGAGATCGGTATTTCCAACTTCACGATCCCATTGATGGAAAAAGCGATTGCTGCTGTTGGCGCTGAAAACATCGCTACCAACCAGATTGAACTCTCTCCTTATCTGCAAAACCGTAAAGTGGTTGCCTGGGCTAAACAGCACGGTATTCATATCACTTCCTATATGACGCTGGCTTATGGTAAGGCACTGAAAGATGAGGTTATTGCTCGTATTGCAGCTAAACACAATGCGATTCCGGCACAAGTGATTCTGGCGTGGGCTATGGGGGAAGGTTACTCAGTAATTCCTTCTTCTACTAAACGTAAAAACCTGGAAAGTAATCTTAAGGCACAAAATTTACAGCTTGATGCCGAAGATAAAAAAGCGATCGCCGCACTGGATTGCAACGACCGCCTGGTTAGCCCGGAAGGTCTGGCTCCTGAATGGGATTAAGCCTCTCTGACAGCTCCTCC
>NZ_JBQZXE010000259.1:0-996 GCF_053555855.1 Shigella sp. SIG3 | reverse complement strand
AGGGCTGAGGAATCCCCAGAAAACGAGACAAACATAGCATTATGTGATCTACTGATTTGTGCCAACAATTCAATGAGATCACTGCTATGCCTGTTCATAAAGTATGTCAGAATTTCTTCCGGGATGCCTTAGCACCATTTCATCAGTACCGACAAAATGCCCTGATGGATGCCACAATGGCGTTAATCAACGGAGCATCTCTGACGCAGACCAGTATCGGACGTTTTTTGCCGGGTAATGCACAAGTTAAGAATAAGATCAAACGTATTGATCGCCTCATGGGTAATGAGGCGCTCCATCGCGATATTCCAATGATTTTCAGGAATATCACTTCAATGCTGACACGGCAGTTATCTTTATGTGTAATAGCCGTAGACTGGAGTGGCTATCCCTCCCAGGAGCATCATGTTCTTCGTGCCAGCCTTCTGTGTGACGGGCGTTCCATTCCGTTATTGAGTAAGGTTGTTCCTTCTGAAAAACAAAATAATCCATTGATACAACATGATTTCCTTGATTCCCTTGCTCAATCCCTGCCCCCCGATGCCAGGGTTATTATTGTCACGGATGCTGGATTTCAGAGCGCATGGTTTCACCATATTACTTCTCTGGGCTGGGATTTTATTGGTCGGATCAGAAATAACGTTCAGTATTGCCTCGATAACGCGCCTGAAAGATGGTTAAAAGTGTCGGATAGCCCTGAATGTAAAACACCGGAATATATGGGGGCTGGAAGGCTGGTTAAAGAAAGGAAAAAAAGCATCCGGGGGCATTTTTACACCTATAAGAAATCGGCAAAAGGGCGAAAAAAGAAACGTTCGAAAGGTCAGAGTGGTTTAAACAAAACAGACAAAGAACAGAGCAAATCAGCAAAAGAAGCCTGGTTGATCTTCAGCAGTACAAATGACTTCAGAGCGCGAGAAATCATCAAGTTATACAGTCGGCGAATGCAGATAGAGCAAAACTTTCGTGATGAAAAGAACGGGCGCTTCGGATTTG
>NZ_JBQZXE010000258.1:0-1027 GCF_053555855.1 Shigella sp. SIG3 | reverse complement strand
GTAATGTTTCTTGCTGATCGCGCCAGACGTTCTGCACATCAACATTTTCATTACTGAGCAGTATTTTAACTTTGCTGACCTGCACGCCGTTGTCGATCCAGCGTTTGATCTCGCGGATCCGGTCAATATCGGCATCGTTGAACAGCCGATGACCGCCGTCTGTCCGTTGCGGTTTCAGCAATCCGTAACGCCTCTGCCACGCGCGTAACGTGACAGGGATTAAAGGTAAACCAATTGATTTTGCAAGTTTTTATTTTACCCCGCTTTCTTATGGGGCATGCATGGGACACTTTCAGATAGTCTTCTGTTAAGAAGTTCTATCTGTTCGTGATTGTTGTCTTTCATCCATGCTCCGTAAACATTGAATACCATTTGTGCGTTTGTGTGGCCCATCTGGCTTGCGATAAAACTAGGATTAGCTCCTGCGGCAAGTGACCAGCATGCATAGGTATGCCTGGATTGATACGATTTTCTGTGTCTCAGACCTGCGCGTTTTAAGATACTTGTCCATGACTCCCTGATGGAGTCAACCTTATAGTGCGGTCCGGAAAACTGCCGCTGTTTTATTACCTGAGGACTAAAAACAAAAGTGCATTTATGCACAGTACTTCTCCCATATTCCCTCTGCTTTACCTCTACAGAATGCTGTTTTCCAAGCATGGTCATTTCCGCTTGGCTTTTAAGAGCATCAATAGCTGGTTGAACTAGATGAATTGTTCTTCCGGTACCAGCATCAGTTTTTGGTGGAGTGAATTCGCCTAGTTTTGTATAATTCCGGCGGATGGTTATAGTCCTCGCTTTAAGGTCTATATCTTCCCAGGCCAGTGATACCAGCTCCCCGTGACGAATACCCGTGTATACAGCGATAATCCACAGGTTTTTTGTTTGTTGATGACGGCAAGCCTCAATAAAACGAATGAATTCGTCACGGGTGAGGGGATCTGGTTCTATCTTGGACTTTTTTAATGGTGTCAGACCGTTAAATGGATTTCCTGATGTATAACCATTATCTGTTGCAAATTGAAAC
>NZ_JBQZXE010000257.1:0-1032 GCF_053555855.1 Shigella sp. SIG3 | reverse complement strand
TTCAGGAAAAACAGTTGCGATGGTACAACATTGCGCTGATGTCTTTTATCACTGTCTGGGGTTTTGGCAACGTTGTTAATAACTATGCCAACCAGGGGCTGGTGGTTGTTTTTTCATGGGTGTTTATCTTTGCACTCTATTTCACACCTTATGCGCTAATTGTTGGTCAGTTAGGCTCGACCTTCAAAGATGGGAAGGGCGGGGTCAGTACCTGGATTAAACACACGATGGGACCCGGACTGGCTTATCTCGCCGCGTGGACCTACTGGGTGGTGCATATTCCCTATCTGGCACAAAAACCCCAGGCAATTCTGATTGCGCTCGGTTGGGCGATGAAAGGCGACGGTTCGCTAATCAAAGAATATTCAGTCGTAGCGTTACAGGGGTTAACGCTGGTGCTGTTTATCTTCTTTATGTGGGTTGCTTCACGCGGTATGAAATCGCTGAAAATCGTCGGTTCTGTGGCAGGGATTGCGATGTTTGTTATGTCGCTCCTGTATGTGGCGATGGCGGTAACCGCGCCTGCGATTACTGAAGTGCATATTGCGACCACAAACATTACCTGGGAAACGTTCATTCCTCATATCGACTTTACCTACATTACCACTATTTCAATGCTGGTTTTCGCGGTTGGCGGAGCAGAGAAGATTTCTCCTTACGTTAATCAAACGCGCAACCCAGGAAAAGAATTTCCAAAAGGGATGCTATGCCTGGCGGTGATGGTTGCGGTTTGTGCCATTCTGGGCTCACTGGCGATGGGGATGATGTTTGACTCGCGTAATATCCCGGATGACTTAATGACGAACGGTCAATATTACGCCTTTCAGAAGCTGGGCGAGTATTACAACATGGGTAATACTTTAATGGTGATTTACGCCATTGCGAATACCCTGGGACAAGTAGCTGCGCTGGTATTCTCGATTGATGCCCCGCTTAAAGTGCTATTAGGTGATGCTGACAGCAAATATATTCCAGCCAGTTTATGTCGTACCAACGCTTCTGGTACGCCCGTTAATGGCTATTTTCTGACCC
>NZ_JBQZXE010000256.1:0-1033 GCF_053555855.1 Shigella sp. SIG3 | reverse complement strand
CGATTTTCAACTCGTTTGAACTTCCAGAAGGCGCAGGAATAGAATCAAAAACACTTAAGTAGCGCGCAGGGATAAGAGGGATGGCCCCCGAACAGGGGAGTGCTATTTACCTGGAAGGATTCTGTTGATGAAAATCGAAGAATTACGTGAAATTTTTAGTGAAGATGGCCTCTATACTGTGCGCGTTGAGAATGGCGCTATTGTCAGCCACTGCCGTATTAAATGTTTACAGTCTCAACAAAGGAAGAGTGGAGCTGCGTTAATTCATTTGGTGGATGGGCTTGTGACGGATGGTTTTCTTTTGTGTGGAGATGAATTTGTCACGTCATTACGGGCGCTGAAAGAGACTGGACTTAAGGCTGGCTTTTCTGCTTTTGAATGTGAGTGAGTTCATCTACAATTCAGTGCAGGGTTGACCCCCTGCTGAGTAACACCGTGCCACCGGAGAAAGCCGATGGCACATATACAACTGGTCAAACAAACCTCTTCCGGATTACTTCTCCCGGCGACGTCGGAGAGTTGCGAATTTCTGCATCAAATCAAAACAGGCGAGTGGATACACGCTGATTTTAAGCGCGTTCGTAACTACGCATTCCACAAGCGTTTTTTCAAACTCCTGCAACTGGGATTCGATTACCGGACTCCGGTCGGTGGGGCGATCACGCCTCGAGAACGAGAACTGGTATCAGGCTTCGTTGAGTACCTGTGCGAATCAGTAGGTCGGGAACATACGCCAGCTCTGAGCGAAGCCGCAGAGCAATATCTGAATACCGTTGCGACACGCAGAACCCGGGATACGGCATTGCTAAAGTCGTTTGAGGCTTTCCGCGAGTGGGTAACCATTCAGGCCGGATTTTACACCGAGCATATTTATCCGGACGGTAGCCGTGGGCGCAGGGCAAAATCTATCGCATTTGCGAACATGGACGAAACCGAGTTTCAGCAGGTTTATAAATCTGTACTGAATGTGCTGTGGAACTGGATCCTGTTCCGTAAATTTTCCTCTCCGGAGGAAGTCGAAAATGTGGCCGCA
>NZ_JBQZXE010000255.1:0-1053 GCF_053555855.1 Shigella sp. SIG3 | reverse complement strand
AAATCCCCTCTCCGGTAAGAGAAGGGATTGAGGGTTTACAGACTTCTGGAAGGTTGCGCAGCTCTTACAACACGCGGTTGATCTTCCGCAGCGTCTTCCAGCGCACTTAAATCACGGTCTTTCACCTCTGGCATTTTCAGCGCAGAGATTAAACCAATCACTGAATATGCCATGATCATAATGGCGATCGGATACCAGGATTCCGTCATGGTGCAGAAAATACCCGCCAGGATAGGACCAAAACCGGAAGCGATAAGACCACCAATTTCTTTTGAAATAGCCATCCGGGTAAAGCGGTTTTTACTGCCGAACATTTCTGCCATGGTAATGTTTTCCAGAGCAAATAATCCCAGCACCGCACAGTTATGAATCACAATCAGTGCAACCATAATGGTGCTCGGGGCATAGCTTTTATCTACGATGATAGAAAGCATTGGCCACGCCAGCACAATCGCAGAGGTATTCATAATAATATACGGGATCCGGCGACCAATTTTATCGGATAACCAACCAAGGAACGGAATGGTCATAAAGCCGAGAATCGAACTGATCATCAATGCATCTGTTGGAATTGCTTTGTTAAACAATAACGTCTGTACTAAATAGCCTGCAAGGAAAGTCTGAATTAAACCGGAGTTACCCGCCTGACCAAAACGCAGCCCTGTTGCCAGCCAGAAGGATTTGCTCTGGAACATGCTACCAGCAGGTGCAGGTTTTGCTGTCGGTTGGTTGCTGTCATTAACCTTCTCAAAGACCGGGCTTTCTTTCAGATTCATACGCAACCAGATAGCAAAGACCATCACGACAACGCTCGCCAGGAACGGTATACGCCATCCCCACGCCAGCAGTTCCTCTTTACTGAGAATGAAGAACATAAAGGCCCAGATTGCCGTTGCGCTTAAGGTGCCGCAGTTAGTTCCCATAGCCACAAATGAGGAGATAATTCCGCGCTTACCTTTTGGCGCATATTCCGCCAGCATCGTACCGGCACCGGAAATTTCCGCACCTGCACCCAATCCCTGAATAATACGCAGCGTCACCAGCAAGATGGGT
>NZ_JBQZXE010000253.1:0-1088 GCF_053555855.1 Shigella sp. SIG3 | reverse complement strand
TGGAGATAAGAGAGGAACGGCTGATACAGGAGCGCGAACATGCGTTATCCCTGGAACGGGAGCGTCAGCCGGAAATACAGGAACGCACGCTGGATGGTCCTTCGCTGGGATGGTGAAACCATGAAAAATGGCAGCTTCAGTGGATTAGGAGGGGTTAATGTGGCCTGTACCATCTGGTTGCATAGGTATTCATGCGGTTAAAATTTATCAGGCGCGATCGCGGCAGTTTTTCGGGTGGTTTGTTGCCATTTTTATCTGTCTGCTGCCGTGATCGCACCAAACGCGTTTCAGTGGTGCGGGCAATAAGATATTACGTTAAATTGTGAGAGAATGGTCCCCATATACTGACTTTATCATACGGATAGGGTTGGTAGTGGGTCGATTGGGTTTCGGCATTGTTTCCGTTAATGCCAATTGCATTTTTGTATTTGATGCAACAGAAGGCGTGAGATTCTCCTGAGCCTGGAAAGTCTAAGTGTTTAGAATTGATGGCAAAATATCTTCCGTCCGATTCTTGAAGTAGTTGTTGTTTGGCTGTCTCCCAAAGGGTGCTGTTACAAACTTCTTGAATTTGTAGTTGTTGCAGGACTCTTATTACTGCGTTGTCATGTTCCAATTCTTTAGGGGAGTGTATTATTCTCTCTTTTAATAAGCTGTTTACCACAGGATTTAGTTGTTGTCTAAAGCACGCAGATAATGCCATTGCTACACAATTTTGTTCCCGAGGAAGCATGTTTGGCGGGGTATGCCGTGTTTGATGTGATATGTCTATTCTCATAGAAGGTCTCTGGCTTATAGCATCAACAAATACGGCTATAAAACAAAATTTTCATAGAGTGATTCAAGATCTTCTTGAGATCTTTTTTGGCGGTGCGTAATCTGCTGCCTGCAAACAAAAAAACCACCGTTATCAACGGTGGTTTGTTTGCCGGAATCTAGAGCTACCAACTCTTTCTTCCGAAGGTAACTGGCTTGGTGGAGCACAGATACCAAATGCTGTCCTTCTAGTGTAGCCGCAGTTAGGCCACCACTTCAAGAACTCTTAATATCTCAATCCACCTTATCCAGTTACCAATGGATGCTGCCAG
>NZ_JBQZXE010000252.1:0-1093 GCF_053555855.1 Shigella sp. SIG3 | reverse complement strand
ACTAGTAATGAAATAAAAACAGGAGAGCAACTTACAACGTCTCATGTATTTTCTGGATTTGGGTGTGAAGGTGGTAATACATCGCCCTCATTAACCTGGTCTGGTGCTCCTGAAGGCACCAAAAGCTTTGCCGTAACTGTGTATGATCCAGATGCTCCTACAGGCAGTGGATGGTGGCACTGGACTGTTGCTAATATTCCAGCAACTGTAACATATTTGCCCACTGATGCAGGAAGACGTGATGGTACAAAACTTCCGACTGGTGCTGTTCAAGGCCGAAATGATTTTGGTTATGCAGGATTTGGTGGAGCATGTCCTCCCAAAGGAGATAAACCCCATCATTACCAGTTTAAAGTATGGGCTCTAAAAACTGATAAGATTCCTGTGGATTCTAATTCCAGCGGAGCGTTAGTTGGTTATATGCTTAATGCCAATAAAATTGCAACCGCTGAGATAACACCAGTTTATGAGATAAAGTAGGGTAAGAGTATGCTGGCAAAAGATAAGTCTAACCTAAAGATTGAAGAAATACGGATGCATAAACATCATGAGATTCACAGGGTTAAGCCTCTTATGCCAGCTTTATGTCGTATCCGTCAGGGAAAAAAAGTTATCAATTGGGAGACGCATAGTCTAACTGTTGATAATAATCAGATAATATTATTTCCCTGTGGATATGAATTTTATATTGTGAATTATCCAGAAGCAGGTCTTTATCTTGCAGAAATGCTTTATTATCCCATTGATCTAATTGAAAAGTTTCAAAAATTTTATGCGATAACTGATCAAATTCGTAACACGACAGGTTTCTGCTTACCTCAGAACCCCGAGTTAATATATTGTTGGGAGCAACTAAAAACATCTATTTCCCGAGGCTTCTCAACGCAAATTCAGGAACACTTAGCAATGGGCGTTCTACTTTCATTAGGAGCACATCATGTTAATTGTTTACTTTTATCAGATAGTAAACAATCATTAATAAGTCGTTGTTATAACCTAATGCTATCCGAACCTAGAACAAAATGGACAGCAAACAAGGTAGCGAGATATCTCTACATTTCTGTTTCCACATTGCATCGCCGTCTGGCAAGCG
>NZ_JBQZXE010000251.1:0-1113 GCF_053555855.1 Shigella sp. SIG3 | reverse complement strand
GGCTAACCTGATGGATCGCCATGCGGATTTCATTAATCGCTTTGATGCGATCATCTTCCGGCAAGCTGGCGAGAAATTGCGTTAAATCCTGCGTTAATCGTTGTTGCATAGTATCCCCCATTCCTGACGTTTTCCTTTTATCCGTTCGTTATAACGCTGATAGTTCTTCGCTTTCGTAGGACTAAATGATAATGCCCGACACCAGTAATCGTTATTGAGTAAAACTTTGCATATCCGCCGCCAGGAGGGAATATCTTTCGCGCCAATGTCCCCTTGCTGGGTTTGTGGAATCTCGATGCCTTTTTTCTGATACCAGTGCAAATAAATGGCGATTTTATTGCGGTAATGCTCAGCTGTTTTTTCCGGCATGCTATTGAGCAGCAATAATGCATATTCTTGCCAGTCTAAATGTTCTGGTTTGAGGATTTTCCGATGCCCATAGAAATGATTGTCATGTCCGGCGTAAATGCCGCCACTTTTTACCCCGCTGACTCGTGCGCACATAGCAGCCCAGCGATCCGGTTCGATAACGTGATAGAGCCATAATCCTTGTCGTTGCTCCGGGCCAAAAGGTTCGCAAATTCGCATATGACGCAGAGGAACGCCTGCCTGATACATTAGGTTATACAGTGGGTTGCAGAGATTTTGATGATTTGCATATCAGGTCCAGATATCAGCCACTTTCCAGTCGTAAATGGGGTAAATGTACCAGCTATGACCGCCTGGTGCGGCCGTAGTCCATGGTTTATCGTCGGCAAAACGTTGTTTATTTAAACTGGCGATGGCGACAAAACGGTTGTAGGACTCATCCGCACGGATGCCGATCATCATCGCCGCCGGACGTTTTTGTGAAAACCATTCGGCAAACTCACGTACAAATTGTTCGAAGGTCATGCCTGGCTGGTAAAAGCAGAAAAAGTCAGGAGCGGTTATCGCATCTTGCGGGGGCTGACGCACCCATTCGACATCAGGTTCTCAGCACTGCCATTCGGGTTGGTATTGTGAAAGGGAATTTTGCGTCGTAAGCGGGAGCGCAACCCAGTAAAACTCTTCGATGACATCGGTGTACAACTCGCGCAGGGACTGAACATAGTTAATGGTGCAAGAGAATTG
>NZ_JBQZXE010000250.1:0-1115 GCF_053555855.1 Shigella sp. SIG3 | reverse complement strand
TAGAAACGTTAGGTTCACGCTTATAATCGGCCGGTGCAATCGTATAGCCGTTTACAGGCGCTATCAGCGATGAGCATAAAAAATGGTTATCACGGGCATAGATCAATTCATTAATATAAAGATAGCCACGAATAATATTCAACATTCGCTTTTGATGGGCTGGAGTGCAAACTTGCCCCTGATAGCGTTCAGCTGCATCGCTCACTAAATCTACCTGGCGAATGACCAGCTCGGATTTATCCAGTGCCAGTTGAGCAAAGGTTCGGAGCTGATTATTCACTTCTGATTTTGCCCAAAGGAAGGCAATCCATAGCGAAAGAATGATGGGAAAGAGAACTAAAAAGATAATGCCCGGCAACGCCAGTAATTGGTGTCGTGCACGATGACTCATTGCTATCAATTTCCTGCCTGTTTATACCCGGCCATTGCAAGGTGAAACCCTGGCTACCGACGTCTTTAGATAAATCTTACGGTATAAATAGCACTTTTGCCTGATTTGAAATTGATACCTTTTTAATCGTCACCTGGATGAAAATAATTCATTGATATTCAAAATTAATTTTCTACAGGAATACAGAGGCGGCGGGAAGATATGCCCTTAATGCCACTGAAAAACCACATAATCTGTACAGCAATAAAAGTCACGGCCTAATATGGCTAACAAACAATCAATTGTGATATGGTTCACAAAATTAATGAAACAAACAGAGTGTTTCATTTTTGTGTTCTGCAAGCCCCGCGATAGCCAGAGTGTACCACGCCTCCCGTGAACAACGCCGCGCTGTCCAGGGCATCGGCTCTTTTCAGAGGAATTGTTTGATGGCTACCCTCACCACTGGCGTGGTTCTTCTTCGCTGGCAACTTCTTAGTGCCGTAATGATGTTTCTGGCCAGCACACTCAACATCCGTTTTCGTCGGTCTGATTATGTCGGGCTTGCGGTGATCAGCAGCGGTCTGGGCGTTGTTTCCGCCTGTTGGTTCGCAATGGGGTTGCTTGGCATCACAATGGCGGACATCACCGCTATCTGGCACAACATCGAGTCGGTGATGATAGAAGAGATGAATCAGACACCGCCACAATGGCCAATGATTTTGACCTGATACGTAGAAGCCTC
>NZ_JBQZXE010000249.1:0-1124 GCF_053555855.1 Shigella sp. SIG3 | reverse complement strand
GCCTGCCACTTTTCAATAAGATGAGGGATAACCTCAATAGGGTCTTGCAGGTCGACATCAATAGGAATTACAGCATCGCCGCTTGCATGGTCTAACCCTGCAAATAAGGCTGGTTCTTTACCAAAGTTGCGTGTAAATGACAGCGGAACAACTAGCGGGTCTGAAACAGCCAGCGCGTTAATAATTGACTCTGTGGCATCTTTACTTCCGTCATTTATGAATACAATTTCTACTTCATATGGCTTCAACTCTTGGAATTCACGTACCGTTTTATAGAAAACAGGTATCGCTTCTTCTTCATTGAAGACAGGAACGACAAGAGATATTTTCATTTCGCATCCCTAAAAACAATGAACTTTGAATAGACGAAACCGCACACCAGACTGATGGCGGAGAAGGTGATAAGAGTAACTATTGGAGGAAGTGAGCATTTATCAGCAGCCCAACCAACAATCGCACTCAATATTCCCATGAATCCCACGTATAACATGTAGCGTATCGCTGTAGTCGATGCTTTGAATGTGAATCTTGCATTCGCGAAGAAGCTAAAGCTCACAGCTACTACGAAACCTGTGAAGTTTGCCAGGGCCTGACTGGTATGCGCGGCATAGATACATACACCAAAAACTACCCAGTGTATAAGTGTATTCAGCACACCTATAGATGTGTACTTTACAAATAACTTTAACATTTATTTAATCAATGAGTTCTGAAAGTCATGAAGTCTATCATCCAAGTCTCAATTGATCGATATTTGCTGTGTCTGATGAGACAAAACTGAGACACATAAGGCCTCGCAATGGCTTGCAAGGCTTTACATGTTTTGATTTAGTGGGACGTGTGAGCGCAGTGTTGATGGGGTAATGCTTTGAATTAGAAGCGGATTCTTATAATTCGTAATGCGAAGGTCGTAGGTTCGACTCCTATTATCGGCACCATTTAAATCAATAAGTTACACATCATTAGTACCTTCCTTATTTCTTGACTGGGACAAATTTGGGACCGATGGGTTCAGAATCGAGTCTATTTGCCGTGCGTGTTCGGTAAGGTGATTAGGTGCGAGGTGAGCATATCGACGAACCATTTCGATAGACTCCCAGCCTCCCATTTCCTGTAACACTGAT
>NZ_JBQZXE010000248.1:0-1162 GCF_053555855.1 Shigella sp. SIG3 | reverse complement strand
AACGCCTCTGTAGTATTAACGTATTTGATGTTGTTTGGCAGTTTTACTTGTTTCGCCGTAGCGAAGACAGAGAACAGAATAGTTACAGCAACGAGTAAAGTTTTGATAAAAGTTTTCATGACAGACTCCTTAAATTAGTTAACCGCAGCTACGTAGTTTTTCACCAGATACGCGAATTCATGCACGCCAATTTCGCCGAACCAAACCAGGTAGGCCGGGTCATCTAAACCAAAGTAGCGGTAGCCAACGACTTCATGGGTTTTTGGGTTATAGAGTGTTACGATAAAGTCCCAGCCGCAGGTATTGGCTTTGCAACCGTCGCCCTGGAGCCAGACTGTACCGTTAATGGTTACTGGCGTTACGTTTCCGCCAGGGCCATCCATATACCCGCCTTTACCGAACATGCCGCTCAGTCCGACCGGTTTTAATGCTTTGTCAAGCGCAGCTTTGTAGGCAGCGTCACCTTCGTACAACTCGTACGTTGTTGGACACGCTCCAGGTTGTTCAGCCCGGGCGTTTGGGTCGCAGCTGAGCGCTTGTTTCACGCTCGCTGCTTCCACGTTAAAGCCAGTAAACAGAACCGCCAGAAATAACATCAGGGTATGTAAACGTTTCATTGTAAATATTCTTCCGTTGTAAATGGCGCTGGAAAATTTCTCATCAGTGAAACCTTCCGGAAATTTCCCCCCCTTGTATGATGTATATCGCCAGTATTTTATTTCATCCCGGATATAATTTTTATATTTCCCGGCACGTGCAATAACGCTGACCAGAGATATAAGGCTCATTAATAACTTTACAGGTAATTGCATAATTAAATTTCCAGTGAGTGAATTGACAGGTGAGGGGTAAAACTTTCTCTCAGGTAATATATATCTGAAAATATTTTCAATAACACCAGCTAGGAAAAACACCACCACAGGCGGTGGCGTTTCTTTGGAGCGTCTTTATTTAATCCGGGCCATCGCGTTTCTCAGTGCCAAATCTGCCTCTTCCGTTATCTCCAGACTTTTCTGCAACACCGTTTCTGACCGGGACAGTACCTGACGTGCTGCCAGCGGTTTCCGGATATGCTCCATCGTCAGCATCGTGTCTTCATAGCCCTGCTGACGCCAGGCGTCGGTATGTGCCAACGTGAAACTGAGCAGACCGCCGCTGTTGT
>NZ_JBQZXE010000247.1:0-1165 GCF_053555855.1 Shigella sp. SIG3 | reverse complement strand
TAAAATTCGCTTATTCAATCGGACAACCCGAAGCGTATCGTTAACGGAAGCGGGTTCTAATCTCTATGAACGATTGCGCCCAGCTTTCGACGAAATTCAGATCATGTTAGATGAGATGAATGATTTTCGTCTGACACCGACAGGAACGCTCAAAATCAATGCCGCCCGGGTAGCTGCACGTATATTTTTAATGCCTTTACTGGTTGGTTTCACACGTGAATATCCTGATATTAAAGTAGAGCTCACAACTGACGATTCTCTTATCGATATCGTCCAACAGGGCTTTGACGCTGGCGTTCGACTTAGTGGCATCGTCGAAAAAGATATGATCAGCGTGGCGATCGGCCCACCAGTGAAATTATGTGTAGCAGCAACGCCAGAGTACTTTGCAAGATATGGCAAACCCCGCCATCCTCATGATCTGCTTAATCATCAATGTGTTGTTTTTCGTTATCCCAGCGGCAAACCTTTCCACTGGCAATTTGCAAAGGAGCTGGAAATTGCTGTCGCAGGAAATATCATTCTGGATGATGTTGATGCTGAACTGGAGGCCGTTTTGATGGGTGCTGGTATCGGGTATCTGCTCTATGAACAGATCAAGGAGTACCTTGATACTGGTCGTTTAGAATGTGTACTGGAAGACTGGATCACAGAGCGTCCAGGCTTCCAAGTCTATTACCCAAACCGCCAGTATATGTCCTGCGGCTTGCGCGCATTTCTCGATTATGTAAAAACGGGTCAGATCTGCCAGAGTCAGCGTCACCGACCACAATAATTATTTGCTATTCGCTTTACGTGCCAGCAGCGGGAATATCAGTCCTAATCCTACCAGCACAAACGGCGTTGCAACATTCAGCGCCAACTGGAAGGTCCACTCTGCAGTGAAGGCTTCCATTTTCGGGAAGATCCCCGTCAAACAGGCACAGGCGGTAAAGGCAAAACACCAAATCCCGACGGTCATTGCCAGAGGCTTATTACGAATAAAGACATATTCTGGTTTATATTTCTGCGCCAGGCGAACGACTGCAATAAATGCAACAAATACCCATAAATAACGCAGCGGCATCACTACCGAGTTAAGATTCAACAGCCATTTATAGAGATTGTTCATATCACCGATGCCGAGAGTCGGCAGCATAATCAGAATTGCCACCAGCACCAGGGT
>NZ_JBQZXE010000246.1:0-1176 GCF_053555855.1 Shigella sp. SIG3 | reverse complement strand
ACAGCCAAAGTATGGGTTTTAGGGGATGTGGTCGTAGATCTCTTGCCAGAATCAGACGGGCGCCTACTGCCTTGTCCTGGCGGCGCGCCAGCTAACGTTGCGGTGGGAATCGCCAGATTAGGCGGAATAAGTGGGTTTATAGGTCGGGTCGGTGATGATCCTTTTGGGGCGTTAATGCAAAGAACGCTGCTAACTGAGGGAGTCGATATCACGTATCTGAAGCAAGATGAATGGCACCGGACATCCACGGTGCTTGTCGATCTGAACGATCAAGGGGAACGTTCATTTACGTTTATGGTCCGCCCCAGTGCCGATCTTTTTTTAGAGACGACAGACTTGCCCTGCTGGCGACATGGCGAATGGTTACATCTCTGTTCAATTGCGTTGTCTGCCGAGCCTTCGCGTACCAGCGCATTTACTGCGATGACGGCGATCCGGCATGCCGGAGGTTTTGTCAGCTTCGATCCTAATATTCGTGAAGATCTATGGCAAGACGAGCATTTGCTCCGCTTGTGTTTGCGGCAGGCGCTACAACTGGCGGATGTCGTCAAGATCTCGGAAGAAGAATGGCGACTTATCAGTGGAAAAACACAGAACGATCAGGATATATGCGCCCTGGCAAAAGAGTATGAGATCGCCATGCTGTTGGTGACTAAAGGTGCAGAAGGGGTGGTGGTCTGTTATCGAGGACAAGTTCACCATTTTGCTGGAATGTCTGTGAATTGTGTCGATAGCACGGGGGCGGGAGATGCGTTCGTTGCCGGGTTACTCACAGGTCTGTCCTCTACGGGATTATCTACAGATGAGAGAGAAATGCGACGAATTATCGATCTCGCTCAACGTTGCGGAGCGCTTGCAGTAACGGCGAAAGGGGCAATGACAGCGCTGCCATGTCGACAAGAACTGGAATAGTGAGAAGTAAACGGCGAAGTCGCTCTTATCTCTAAATAGGACGTGAATTTTTTAACGACAGGCAGGTAATTATGGCACTGAATATTCCATTCAGAAATGCGTACTATCGTTTTGCATCCAGTTACTCATTTCTCTTTTTTATTTCCTGGTCGCTGTGGTGGTCGTTATACGCTATTTGGCTGAAAGGACATCTAGGGTGAAGTGGCACACTGAATTTGGCCACCTGAACAGAGGTGATATGCTCACCTCAGAACAACACAGGTA
>NZ_JBQZXE010000245.1:0-1185 GCF_053555855.1 Shigella sp. SIG3 | reverse complement strand
TAGTTAGGGTAGTCACTATATTTGCGACTGAGCTGGTCGCTATTTTTAACCAGGCTGAAAAATTGAGTCAATATATCGAAAGCGGTAGTTGGCGGGCATAAGTATGTAATGATGATTCTGCACTGGTGTTGAATATTATTCACGCCAAACTTTCCTCATTGAGCAATGTCGTCGCAAGTGGCCTCAATGATTTTAGACCATTATCAGAGGTCCGGAGCGGCGGGAAGAGATTTATTGCTGTGGAATAATTGTGGTACTGATGATTATTTATATCCCGGATTGGTAGGGAAAAGCTTTTTTCATGCACTATTTTTGCAAATATTTCTATATGGGAAGCGGTTTTGTTACAGATTAAATTTATAAAGAAATGCATTTGGGGTGTTGGGTTGAAGAGTAGCTGGTAGATGTTATTGTGCCAGCAGGGGCAGGGGAATGTGCCGTATCGATATGCTTTGGCAATTGCGTGTGCCGCAGATGGAGATGAAATGCCAATAAAAAAGCCTGAGTTCGATGAGGGACGAACTCAGGCTGGTGTTATGTTTTACAGTAACACGCCTCGGCGCGTTGGCTGATTAGAACTGGTAGACGATACCAACTGCCAGTTGGTCGTCGGTGTTCAGTCCATGAGCGAGAACATAATCACTCTTATCAAGCAGGTTGATCTGATAAGCGGTATATATGTTCATATTCTTATTGAAGTAATACCAGGTACCGATTTCAATATAGTTCAGACGATCAGAATCTTTGTAACCTGTAGACTGGCCCCCTGAATCTCCAGACAACCAATATCACTTATTTAAGTGATAGTCTTAATACTAGTTTTTAGACTAGTCATTGGAGAGCAGATGATTGATGTCTTAGGACCGGAGAAACGCAGACGGCGTACTACACAGGAAAAGATCGCTATTGTTCAGCAGAGTTTTGAACCGGGAATGACGGTCTCCCTTGTTGCCCGGCAACACGGTGTGGCAGCCAGCCAGTTATTTCTCTGGC
The DNA here is from genome assembly GCF_053555855.1 of Shigella sp. SIG3. Taxonomy (NCBI): domain Bacteria; kingdom Pseudomonadati; phylum Pseudomonadota; class Gammaproteobacteria; order Enterobacterales; family Enterobacteriaceae; genus Shigella; species Shigella sp. SIG3. The sequence continues at coordinate 192 of NZ_JBQZXE010000245.1, read as the reverse complement.
GCAAGCAATACTAGGAGGGAAGTCTTACTGCTGTGGCCGCAGGAGAACAGGTCGTTCCTGCCTCTGAACTTGCTGCTGCCATGAAGCAGATTAAAGAACTCCAGCGCCTGCTCGGCAAAAAAACGATGGAAAATGAACTCCTTAAAGAAGCCGTTGAATATGGGCGTGCAAAAAAGTGGATAGCGCACGCGC
>NZ_JBQZXE010000244.1:0-1216 GCF_053555855.1 Shigella sp. SIG3 | reverse complement strand
GTTTTCGACACTATTAACGCTTTGATTAACGAGGGCGACAAGTCTCAGGAAGATATTGCTGATGAAGCCGGAATGTCTCCGGCAACACTCTCGGCTCTGCGTAAAGGAGAGTACAACGGTAATGTCGAAGGTATGCATGACAAATTACAGAAATGGTATCAGGTCTGGCAGAAGGGACAGAACTTGTCAGGTACCCCTGGTGTTGTGAAGACCCAGATATTTTGTGATTTGCATGAGCTGTTTAAAACAGTGCGCTCACTCGGGATTATCAGTGTCGTTGTTGGCGTACCGGGTGTCGGAAAAACCTTTGCTGCCCGGGAATATTGTCGCAGGACAGCTAATGCCTGGATGGTGACTCTTGCTCCGGCACATTCGAGCGTAACGGAATGCCTCCTTGAAATAGCATATGCGCTGGAAATTAATAATCCGGGAAGAAATAAGGGGAATATAACCCGCGCCATTCGCAGAAAACTGGGTGGTGGTAAAGAAACCAGTGGCCGTGTTAACCCCCTTCTGATTATTGATGAAGCTGATCACTTAAGTGTGGATGGTCTGGAGCAATTACGCGCCATTCAGGATGCCACTGGCGTGGGGATGGTTTTAATTGGCAACCCGAAACAGATGGCGGATGCCACCCGTCGTGGGACTGATGAACTGGCCCGTCTGTTCAGCCGTTTTGCCATGACAAAACAACTGCGCAAAGTAAAAAAGACCGATGTGATGGCTGTAGCCAAAGCATGGGGAGTAACACAGGAAGATGAGCTGGACCTGCTGATGAGGGTAGCCGAAAAGCCCGGGGGATTGCGTGTATTAACTCACACACTGAATCATGCGTGGCTGGCGGCAAAAGGTGCAGGCACATCCCTGAATAAAAGTCACATTAAAGCGGCTTTTAAGGAGGCTTACAGCAACCCCAGGTTACTGAACTGGTAGTAAAGGACATAAACCATGATGTCACGAAATATAAAAATGGCAACGGATGCGCAGAACTGGTTACAGGCGCACGGGAGTCACGTAAATGAATCATATCTCGGCGTGGCGCGTCCGGTACTTGAAATCACCTGCCCACCACCGGAGCTGGTCAGAAACGCTGTCAGGATTATGGAGCATAAATCAGGGGTTGCCCGTTCAGTATGGACGGCCCGCCTTAATGGCTGCCAGATTATCTGGCGTTAATAACGGCTTATTTATTTGTGAGGAATAACAAAATGGCAAA
>NZ_JBQZXE010000243.1:0-1281 GCF_053555855.1 Shigella sp. SIG3 | reverse complement strand
GTTACTGGCATGGAAAAAATATCGGGTGCTGCTTATGCGTGTTAATGTAGTAAAACCCGAGTGGCCTATGCATCCAAATAAATAGACTTGTTAATCTAGGATAATTGTTGGAATAATACTCATTTTTCAGTAGGTTCAGGTAGCCTGGGTATAATGCTCACTTCTACAATGATTTCAACTTATTTTATTTAATTGATATTACGAAACTTAACTCATACATAAACAATATGACTCAATACTGTCCTAAATAGCTGCGCAGAAAAGTGCTCCACTTTCGCTCAGCCCTTGCTGGGCGAAGCATCAGGAAGGCGTTCTCAGCTAGGTTGTGTTATATCTGGCTTGAGTTTTGTTGCCCATACGCAACACATTACCCATCTGTAAACGACAAGTGTGACAGAATTAGGTGCAGCTATTTAGACTATATCGACGCAGTAACGATAATAGATATCGAAACTGTACTAGATATTAGCTACTTATGGTTACCGGGGGAAGTCTTTTGAGCACTGGTGTTATCAATCGGCTTCAAATAATTCACCAATAAATTATATTGCGATAGCTCATCACCTTCCTGGTTGTTTATAGCCAGTTTATCAGCGTCACCACCTACTGTTTATGCTTTTATTTCTTTGATTAATGAGTATATGATATTTTAATTCATCTGGTGTATTTCTTTCTCATGTGTTGGCCGACTGAATATCTGTTCAGTGAAGGGGTAATTTTATGTTTGCACTTCGAACATTCCCTTCAGTTGCTAGGAAAGAAAACCGTAACATTTGCGCATTAATTTTAACAGTATAATCTGAGCATAAATATGCGCTATATATCTATAAAAAGGCGCAATTAATTGCGCCTTTTTATCATTTTATCAAAAATGGCCCACCGACTGTCCTCGATAGCCAATGGCCAATTTTATCTGATACATATACACAAATACAGGTATATATGATTGCGCAGATAGGATTTGGAATGGTCACGCTGAAGCCTATGATTGCTAAAGCCATAGGGATAAATAATTTGGTGATATACTCCATTCCACATATGTTAAGAGTATTTCTTCCAGCTCTTACAATAAAGTCATTCCCACAAATTATTTTTGCTATAAAAATATTAAATATTATCAAGCCTACCGTGGTGATAATAGTATTAATAGCTTGAATATAACTACTTGATATTATGTCTGCATTGAATATTGAGATAATCTTAAAAAGCAAAGGTTTCTGGTTAAGGAGTTGATACGCACTCATTATCGCGGTAATTGAGAAGACAATGAAACCAAATTTA
>NZ_JBQZXE010000242.1:0-1293 GCF_053555855.1 Shigella sp. SIG3 | reverse complement strand
GCCATTCTGAAAACGAAATACATGCTGTCCATTCGCATAAACATCCAGCAGACCATCGCCGTTCTGTTTCAGGCCGGTATCGTTATCCCCGAAAGCAATTGAATTTCCACCTAACGCATTCGTCGTACCAATGCCAAGGCAACCATTAATGACGGCATTAACCAGAATATTTAGTGAATCCCATTTAAGATTCATCAGCTCTTTGAGCTGGCCGCCAGCGAGGCGGTGTCTCCATTTGAAATACTCATTGCCGTTGTCACCTGTTTCAAACCACATGTAGGAATCGGTGTCTGCATCCGAATCATTTTTAAATCCAATCTTCGCCCAGTCAGTATTCCGAATCCAGGCAAGGATTGAGTCGTTTTCAAAAGTAAGTCCACCGGACAAGGTATCGCCTGTCTTTTGGACAGCGTTATCAGCCTTGTTTACCGTTTCCTGTAAACCGAGGTATTCGATAACGGCGGCAACGGTCGATTTCGCAAGAATATCCCGCCCGACTTTTGTCAGGGTTGCCAGGCTGGCGACATCATTCCCCGTAAAATACGGAAACCTGTCTGCCGCAGTAGCAAGCCCCGCCAGCGCCGTCAGAGTGGCATCTTTCGGTTGCTTACCCGCAAGCGCGTTAGTCATGGTGGTCGCAAAATTCGGGTCGTTGCCCAGCGCCGCCGCCAGTTCATTCAGCGTGTTCAGTGCATCAGGCGACGAGTCCACGAGGGCAGCAATCGCGGCCATAACATAAGCCGTACTGGCGATCTGAGTATTATTAGTCCCCTTTGGCGCAGTGGGTGTGGTTGGCGTTCCGGTCAGAGCCGGACTGTTCAGGGGCGCTTTCTTGTTTGTTTCATCCATTACCACCTTAACCGCTTTCGCTGTCGCGGCCAGTGACTCGGATGCACTGTTGGTCGCACTGCTGAGCTGCACTATCCCCTTTTTCGTCGTGCTCGCATCTTCCAGAGATACGACATCAGCAATATCCTCTGCCCGTTTTGCTGCTGTCTCAGCGCGCATTGCCGCGGATTCTGCCGCGCTTTTGCTCTGCGCTGCCGCCGTCGCACTGCCTGCAGACTCTGTCGCCTTAGAGGATGCCGTCGTGGCACTGCCCTTCGCTGCTGACGCCTGTTTAGTCGCCTCATCTTTTGAAGCAGACGCAGATGATGCCGATGACGCTGCCGAACCGGCTGACGTGCTGGCTGCGCGTGCTGAGCCTGCAGCATCAGTCGCATTGGTTGCCGCCTCACTGGCAGATGTGCCGGCATCCCTGGCTGAGGTGTACTGGCAATAGCGGACACTACT
>NZ_JBQZXE010000241.1:0-1298 GCF_053555855.1 Shigella sp. SIG3 | reverse complement strand
AAAGCTGACCGAGAAACAGTAAAAATCATTAATATCAATGCATTATAATACATTTAGCTTAAAAAATAGACTGCACAATACTGCAAAACACAACATATCCAGTCACTATGAATCAACCACTTAGATGGTATTAGTGACCTGATACAGAGCATTAGCGCAAGGTGATTTTTTGTCCTCTTGCGCTAATTTTTTGTCAACGCACTGGGTTAGCTGAATTTACAACCATGCTCAGTATCTCGATAAGCGCAGAGAAATGATGCTGTGGTGGGCAGACTACTGGCTTGATGAAAAGGTAGGGCGACCAACCGCGTTTTTTCAGTTCAGTCAGCACATTGAGCCAGAACTTCACCCCTTCATTTTCGGCCAGCCACATCCCCAACAGTTCTTCCTGTTCTTAACTATTTACAGGCGCGTTTTTTTAAAGAATCCTCACTCCATTTGCACGAATATATTAATATATAAACAATGAGGATCAATAATAAATGAAACCTGTCCACAATCCTTCTTTTTTCCGCTCCTTTTGTGGTTTAGGATGTATATCCCGTTTATCCGTAGAAGAGCAAAATATCACGGATTATCACCGCATCTGGGATAACTGGGCCAAGGAAGGTGCTGCAACAGAAGACCGAACACAGGCAGTTCGATTACTGAAAATATGTCTGGCTTTTCAAGAGCCAGCCCTCAATTTAAGTTTACTCAGATTACGCTCTCTCCCATACCTGCCCCCGCACATACAAGAACTTAACATCTCTAGCAATGAGCTACGCTCTCTGCCAGAACTCCCTCCGTCCTTAACTGTACTTAAAGCCAGCGATAACAGACTGAGCAGGCTCCCGGCTCTTCCGCCTCACCTAGTCGCTCTTGATGTTTCACTTAACAGAGTTTTAACATGTTTGCCTTCTCTTCCATCTTCCTTGCAGTCACTCTCAGCCCTTCTCAATAGCCTGGAGACGCTACCTGATCTTCCCCCGGCTCTACAAAAACTTTCTGTTGGCAACAACCAGCTTACTGCCTTACCAGAATTACCATGTGAACTACAGGAACTAAGTGCTTTTGATAACAGATTACAAGAGCTACCGCCCCTTCCTCAAAATCTGAGGCTTTTAAACGTTGGGGAAAACCAACTACACAGACTGCCCGAACTTCCACAACGTCTGCAATCACTATATATCCCTAACAATCAGCTGAACACATTGCCAGACAGTATCATGAATCTGCACATTTATGCAGATGTTAATATTTATAACAATCCATTGTCGACTCGCACTCTGCAAGCCCTGCAAAGATTAACCTCTTCG
>NZ_JBQZXE010000240.1:0-1333 GCF_053555855.1 Shigella sp. SIG3 | reverse complement strand
CCCAGTTATGAGTACGCCCGTGAAATATGCCGATCTCATCATGCTGGCAACCGAACGCCGCGATCTCGGGCTTGATGATGGCTCTTTCTGGCCTGTACTGGAAGGTATCCCGGCAACAGAGATGTTCAACGTGATTCCACTGGCACCGGGCCATGCCTACGGGATGTTTATGGAACGCTTTAACGAGTTATCGGAGTTACGCAAATGCGCATGAATGTTTTCGAAATGGAAGGGTTTCTTCGTGGGAGATGTGTACCGCGAGATCTGAAAGTAAATGAAACAGATGCTGAATACCTGGTGCGTAAATTCGATGCGCTTGAAGCTAAATGTGCAGCACAGGAAAACAAAGTAATACCAGTGTCAACTGAACTGCCACCAGCAAATGAAAGTGTTTTGTTATTCGATGCTAACGGAGAAGGCTGGCTAATTGGTTGGCGTTCTCTCTGGTACACCTGGGGACAAAAAGAAACCGGAGAATGGCAGTGGACATTTCAGGTCGGGGACCTTGAAAACGTCAATATCACTCACTGGGCAGTAATGCCAAAAGCACCGGAGGCTGGAGCATAATGACCACTTTTACCGACAAAGAACTGATTAAAGAAATTAAAGAGCGTATCAGCAGCCTTGACGTGCGAGACGATATTGAGCGCCGTGCTTATGAAATCGCACTCCTATCTCTGGAAGTAGAACCAGATGAACGCGAAGCTTATGAATTATTCATGGAAAAGCGTTTCGGTGACTTAGTAGATCGTCGGAGAGCAAAAAACGGCAATAACGAATACATGGCATGGGATATGACTCTCGGTTGGATCGTCTGGCAGCAACGAGCTGGTATCCATTTTTCAACAATGTCACAGCAAGAGGTGAAATAATGGAGCCATACAGCCTCACACTCGATGAGGCCTGTCATTTTCTCAAGATATCCAGACCGACTGCCATTAACTGGATACGCACAGGGCGTCTTCAGGCAACACGCAAAGATCCCACTAAGAATAAATCTCCTTACCTCACAACACGACAAGCCTGCATTGCGGCTCTTCAGTCTCCGCTGCATACTGTCCAGGTGAGCGCGGGTGATGGCATAACAGAGGAAAGAAAATGTCACTCTTCCGCAGAGGTGAAATATGGTACGCCAGTTTCACATTGCCGAACGGTAAAAGATTTAAACAGTCTCTTGGAACAAAGGACAAAAGGCAGGCGACAGAACTCCATGACAAGCTAAAGGCTGAAGCATGGCGGGTCAGCAAACTTGGTGAAATACCTGATATAACGTTCGAGGAAGCGTGTGTCAGGTGGCTTGAAGAGAAAGCACATAAAAAATCACTGGACGATG
>NZ_JBQZXE010000239.1:0-1361 GCF_053555855.1 Shigella sp. SIG3 | reverse complement strand
CGCTGTACCGCCATCGAAACGGGCACATACCGGCAGAGTGGCTGTGAAAGAAAGTAATCAGCGATGGTGCTCTGACGGGTTCGAGTTCCGCTGTGATAACGGAGAAAAACTGCGAGTCACGTTCGCGCTGGACTGCTGTGACCGTGAGGCACTGCACTGGGCGGTCACTACGGGCGGCTTCAACAGTGAAACAGTACAGGACGTCATGCTGGGAGCGGTGGAACGCCGCTTCGGCAACGAGCTTCCGGCGTCTCCAGTAGAGTGGCTGACGGATAATGGTTCATGCTACCGGGCTAATGAAACACGGCAGTTTGCCCGGATGTTGGGGCTTGAACCGAAGAGCACGGCGGTGCGGAGTCCGGAGAGTAACGGCATAGCAGAGAGCTTCGTGAAAACGATAAAGCGTGACTACATCAGTGCCATGCCCAAACCAGACGGGTTAACGGCAGCAAAGAACCTTGCAGAGGCGTTCGAGCATTATAACGAATGGCATCCGCATAGTGCACTGGGTTATCGCTCGCCACGGGAATATCTACGGCAGCGGGCCAGTAATGGGTTAAGTGATAACAGGTGTCTGGAAATATAGGGGCAAATCCAACCTGCTACGTCCAGTGCTTTAGAATAGGAGTAACCGATGGATGGACGCAGACCAAAGTCGAACTGATATTGCAGAACAGCTTCGAAGTTTTGTGTTTTGTTCACAACATCACCGTCGTCGGAATTCATGTTGTGAGATTCACCGTACATCACAGCAGCATAAACATTGTTAGCGTCATATTTTGTTGACAACGCCCAAACTTCGGCTCTTTCGCCTTTACCATCACCAGACTGCCAATCAGTACGGTCAGAGTTTGCATAAGCACCAGCAAATGAGAAACCGTCAATAGTGTAAGTTGCAGATAAACCATGGCCATCGCCATTTGCTTTGTAGTTGCCTGTACCTTCATTTTTACCCTGATATTGCAGAGCAAAATTTAGACCTTCAACCATGCCAAAGAAATCTGTGTTACGATAGGTTGCAACACCGTTGGTACGGTTGGTCATGAACAGGTCAGTACCAGCCCATGAGTCAGCGCCCCACTCAACAAACATATCAGTAAATGCTTCTGCATCATACGCGACACCGACATTACGACTGTAGTCGAATGAACCAAAATCTTTGTAACTCAAACCAGCATATGCCAAACGAGTTTGGTCAGGGTTGTGTCTGTTTGATGCTTCCAGGTCTAGTTCAAACTGACCGTAACCAGTCATTTCAGGGTTGATCTGAGTTTCACCTTTCACGCCTACACGGGCATAAGAGGTATCTTGAGAATTATCGCCTTTTTCACCATTTTCACGGTCGGTCAGAATGCGCTCAC
>NZ_JBQZXE010000238.1:0-1395 GCF_053555855.1 Shigella sp. SIG3 | reverse complement strand
CCATCACACTGATATGAATTGGGTTGGGATTCTCTGCTATCAGATTTCGCCCTTCCCGGCGCCATTTCACTTTCGGCGCAGCATCTTCGGGAATAAGGCGGATATTTGCTGGTCGCCAGAACAGCTTGATACGCGTTTTTACTGCTATTTCCAGCGAGTTCGTCGCTTTGTTGCTCGCTGATGGCGGAATATTTTTAATATTCAGCCAGAAGACTGACTCGCGATCATCAGGCAATGACACACCTTTGGTGTGAATAATGCGTAATATTTTTTCTTGCGAAGGTTCTAATCGTGATACTGGCGGAATAACGGTAAACGGCGCTTTGCTTTTATCCTCTTTATTAAATGGATCTACCCAAGCCTGGATGAGATAAGGTATTTTTTCTTCTTTGCTAAATACAGAAATAGATTTATCAGCATTATTACTTAAGTAAACCACCCGCGTACTACCAATGACAACGCCTGCATAAGTTAATGCTGGTTGGCCTAAAAAAACGCTGAGTATAATCGCGGTAAATAACTTACATTAAACTGTTGTTTTAAAGAGCCTGATTAAACAACTTTTTCTGGACATAACGACTCCCTGGCCAAAGCCAATTGAATAAAAAGGCCCTTGATAAATTATTTCTTATATTCGACAGTAAATTGTGAATCAGCGTTCGCCGTACCAGCCGTTACGGTCGCATTGGTTGCCACATAGCGTGCAATAAACTTCATTTCAGCCTTGCCTTCAGCATCGATAGCGGTATAATCAGAGTCGTTATAAAGTTTAACCTGCGAATTATCGGACTGGTTAAAAATACGAATACCAACGCCGGTTGCCGCAATCGCTTGTCCTGTACCATCAAAACGAACGGCTGCTTGAGTGTACGTTGCCGGGCAATTTTCAAGTTTAATACTGAACTTCTGTGGCGACGCCAGACTACCTACACCTGAAAATGCATTTTTACTGACTTTACCCAGTGGGACAATTTGATCGGCTGTATCGGAGGTAACTTCACAAGTAGTGTCGACAATTTCACCGACGAAGTTAACAACACCATCTTCTGCCAGTGCATGCCCGGCCAGCATTAGAGATGCCAGAGTGAATGCACCGCCTATAATATTACGCTTCATAAAAACTCCATTGATATAATATATCCTTTACCATGAATCATCACTTATATTAATAAGTGTATTTTTGATTCAAAGGAATAGTACACCAAAGAGACGGCTTTATCTAAAAATAATATTAATTACGCAAAAATAAAATATAGATTTATTGTTTAAATATTATTTAAACAGTAAAAAATCAAGTTTGTTATCAGACATTAATGATAATTCAGAATATATTTATATAGAAAGATAGATGAATTTATTGATGTCAGTTATAAAAAAGGGCCACCGGTCGGCAGT
>NZ_JBQZXE010000237.1:0-1418 GCF_053555855.1 Shigella sp. SIG3 | reverse complement strand
GGCAGTTTTCTCTATCACGAAAAAACATCAGCCCTATGAATTTAAGAATTTCATTTCAGCCTGGCTGGATACCGAACACATTGATCGCGGTCTTCTGACAAAAGAATGGCGAAAAGGGAATCGTGTTTCACGCATCACTCGCACGACTTCCGGTGCTAATGCTGGCGGCGGGAACCTCACCGATCGCGGCGAAGGTTTCGTCCACGATCTGACGTCACTGACGCGCGATGTAGCCACTGGCGTACTGGCCCGTTCAATGGACGTGGACATCTATAACCTTCATCCGGCACACGCTAAACGCATTGAGGAAATTATCGCTGAAAATAAACCACCCTTTTCTGTTTTCCGCGACAAATTCATCACCATGCCTGGCGGGCTGGATTATTCCCGCGCCATCGTGGTTGCGTCCGTGAAAGAAGCACCAATTGGGATCGAGGTCATCCCCGCACACGTCACTGAATATCTGAACAAAGTACTGACTGAAACCGATCATGCCAACCCTGATCCGGAAATCGTGGATATTGCCTGCGGTCGCTCCTCTGCCCCGATGCCGCAGCGAGTAACAGAAGAAGGAAAACAGGACGATGAAGAAAAACCACAACCATCTGGCGCAATGACAGATGAACAGGCAACGGCTGAAACAGTGGAACCGAATGCAACTGAACATCATCAGAACACGCAGCCGCTGGATGCTCAGTCACAGGTAAATTCTGTTGATGAGAAATATCAGGAACTGCGGGCAGAACTCCATGAAGCCCGGAAAAACATTCCGCCCAAAAATCCTGTCGATGCAGACAAATTACTGGCTGCCTCTCGCGGAGAATTTGTTGAAGGGATTAGCGACCCGAATGATTCGAAATGGATTCCCGGTCATCATATCTCCTCAAATGAAGTCAAAAAAACGGAAAATGAAGTGCGACAGACTGAAGATAAACAGCACCAGAACAGCGAACCGGAGGAGGGAACACCCTGCAATCAGACTGGCGAGGATAACTGCCCTGACTGTGGCGCGGTGATGGGAGACGCAACTTATCAGGAAACTTTTGACGAAAAAAAACCAGATGAAGCACAGGAAGAAGAGCCGAAGAAAACGGAAAAAGCTGATGATTTGTTACCGGAGAACGCTGGCAGCGATCAGCATAATGATAGCAATAATGAAACTGGCGAAGATGAACTCAACTGGAAAAAACAGGTGTTGATTGCGGCGGTTTACGGTTTATGTGCGAATCCTGCGTGCATAGCCTATGCGCCTGCAATCCCTGACATCGCAATGATGATTGCCAACAAGCTTGAAAATTTTGGAGTGACCAGTGATGAGCGCTTACCCGATTTTTGATCGTATTGAAGAAATGGCATGGGCTCGCCACTACCAGCAGATCGTTCGTGAAGAAAAAGAAACGGAACTGGCGGACGACCTG
>NZ_JBQZXE010000236.1:0-1430 GCF_053555855.1 Shigella sp. SIG3 | reverse complement strand
GCAATTTTGGTCAACGAATATCCATCATCAAGAAGCGTCACTGCAGAAATAACGTGCATTTGCTGAACCCAGTGGCGAAATGTTAATCCCGTCTCTTTAACAAATAAGCGCATGAGTGTACGGCTACTGACGTTAATTTTATCCGCTAGATTATCCAGTGTTGGCAGATACCCTTGGTTGTTTAGCAAATTCTCACAAAGCTGCTGTAGCCGCTCATCATTTGGCCAAGGGAGTTCAAGTGACATTTTCACCCCCATTTTTATTTCCTGAAGTATCAGTGTCTCGAGGGCTGAAAAACGTAACTGTTGTTTATCTGTGGTACTTTGCGACGGTGGAAGTTGGTTAATTGCAATTAGTAATTCCCTTAACAGGGGTGAAATACCCGTCATGAAGCAAACTGTTCCCAGCGTTTCACTTTCCGCTTCTGAAACCAGTACGGTTTTTAAAAGTACGTTGCCTGTCGCAACAAACTTATGCGGCATTTGTGGCGGCAGCCAAAGCGCGCTGCTGGCATGGACTAGCCAGACGCTTTCTCCAGCCCATACACGAACGACTCCTTCAGCCGGGTAAAGCAACTGGGCATAGAGATGTTTATGCCAGGGAACTGTACCTCCATTCAGATGTTCCGAATCCAGTCCGATAATGTGATGCCCTGGTGATGCTTTGGGTTGCAGTGTAATTGTCATTTACAGTAGGTATTTTGTCAGAAATCATCAAATAAGCCATGTTAAATTTTAAATATGACGTATGCAAGTTTCCGGATATATACGGTGTAAAGAGTGATGATAATTTCTAAAAAACAGCTTATTGGGGTGGTAGCGATCGGTATTCTTTTGACTGGCGTTGTCTTTTTTATCTGGAGGGTAAGCAAAGGAAGATTTATACAGACGACGGATGATGCTTACATTGGTGGTAATATCACCACGGTGGCAAGTAAAGTTTCTGGTTATATTTCTGCTATAGAGGTGCGCGATAATCAGAGCGTAAAAAAAGGCGATATTATCCTGCGTCTCGATGATCGGGATTATCGTGCAAATGTCGCCAGGCTTGAGGCAAAAATAAAAAGTAGCAAAGCCAATCTCGAAGGCATTCAAGCCACTATTACGATGCAGCAGTCGATAATTCAAAGTGCCAGTGAAACATGGCAGGCAGTAAAACATGAGGAGCAAAAGCGCCTGCGAGATACTGAACGTTATGAAAAACTCGCACAATCAGCGGCAATATCGCAACAAATTATTGATAACGCCAGGTTTGACTACCAGAAGGTCGCAGCAAAGGAGCGCAAAGCCGCGAACGATTTCCTGGTGGAGAAGCAACGGCTAGCAGTTTTATCTGCTCAGGAAGAAAACGTACGTGCGAGTATCGAAGAAGTTCAGGCCGCTTTGACTCAGGCACTACTGGATCTGGAATATACCCTTGTTCACGTATAG
>NZ_JBQZXE010000235.1:0-1495 GCF_053555855.1 Shigella sp. SIG3 | reverse complement strand
TCTGCGACAGCAGAGAGTTGATCCTGCAATGATGAGGCTATAGCCGGATAGCTTAAGGAGGCTAAGATGGCGCAAAGAAAAACTTTCTTCATGACTCCTCCTGATTATTAGCTCTTTTCAGGACATTTGGTATTTGGCTGAATACGCGTTTCGTTATACGTTGTGGTAATAACAACGGCTAAACCTGTCGTAAACTGGCACTCTTTACCCTCCTGGGTGGAGGTATACACTTTGGTGCCTTCCTTATATGTTAAAGAAACACCTTCCACTAAGGTTTTATCATTCACCATAGAACCCGCTGCCGCGCCTACAGCTCCGCCGCCAACTGCCCCTGCCGTCGTTCCGGAATTGCTGCCAGAACCGACGTTGTGGCCGATAACACCGCCAGCGACTGCGCCAATAAGCGCGCCGAAGGCTTGTGCGTTCCGTTTATTTTGGGAGTTGTCTACGGCAACTTTTGCGGGAAGAATGGAAATAATATTAACGGTTTTAGTTTCTTGTTTGGTATTCAGTTGATCGGTTTGATAAACATCGGCGGCATGATCGTCAGCATTTGACTGGCATCCTGCCAGAGTGAATGACGCTAACATTGCCACAGGCAGAAGACATTTTTTAAATTTCATCACTATTCCTTGTTATACACATTACGAAAAATAAGACATTTAAGATCATCAAAAGAGGAAAGTAAATGTATTGCGTATAAAGGGATAGATTAAATTTATTAAAATTCACGCAGGGAATAATTTATAAAAATATATCATTACAACATATATATTAATTTTATATTTATTTCGCAGCCAAACAGGATAAACATCAGTCAGGACAAAGACGTAAAATTTAAGATGAAAGAATATCTGCCGCTTTGATAATCCCAAAGAGCAAAAGCATCCGACAGCGAAGTGCCGTTATGTTCTGTGAAAGTGGAGAAGGTAACCGCTAACGTTGTACCGGTGATTCGACGGAGAGTGTGGATTGCTGAGCTTCTTTTTTGCTCTGATGGTGCAGCCAGGCACCGACGGACGAGTAGATAAAACGGCCAAAGAAGAAGATAAAGCTGATGAGCAGTACGATACGGGTCATGCGACTGTTAAATCGGTGTCGTTTTCGCATACTAGTTGCCTGACTCACAAAAGGTTCCTTGAAGTATGTCCCACGCTGTGGACGGTACTTACATTAAGGCACAACAGGACAAAATGGTCAATTCTTCGTTATGTAAAAAAGCGTCAGTGGATACATATTTTAATGTTATGGAAGTTAATTTAATTATTTACAATGATGATGTAATAATGATGAATTAACATGATAAACGTAATAATTCATTAATCAGGGTTATTTTGTTTGATATATATCAATTGGAACTTTCATATGACACTTAGAATCAATGCTCTCTATAGTGATGAATAATCATCATTCGAAGTCAGGTGGGATGCCTGTCTGAATACACCTCCTTCAGGATGTGGGGGATTCTGCTGAGCATCTATGAAACTGAATGCAA
>NZ_JBQZXE010000234.1:0-1597 GCF_053555855.1 Shigella sp. SIG3 | reverse complement strand
TGTTAATCTTTGCAGGGATTGCAGAGCATGGGATGACAATGGGTTATCACTAATATCTATTGAACATTCATTCCTCAGATTAAGAATGCTTTCCGGGATATGACTTATCTGATTTATGTCAAAATAACCGTTCCTTAAATTTTCCGGCAGGTATGGAATATCGGTTAACATATTGTCGATTGCCCATATGGAGTGAATGTTGTGAGGTAGAGGGGGGAGTTCACTAAGAAGATTCCCTATTGCGCTAATCTCTTGTAAAGAAAATGGTAAAGGTGGTAAAACTGCCAGCCCATTACATGATACATCTAATGTTTCCAGTAGTTCTGGTAAAACAGGAAGAGAACATAATTGATTATTTGAGACATGAAGCTCCTTCAAAGATATGGGGAGTGTGGGTAGTGTGATTAGTTGATTGTGGGACGCATTCAATAATTTAAGTCCTTGAGGCAAAGCAGGCAGTTCAATAAGTCTGTTATAGCTGACATTAAGTTGTGTAAGGGACGCAGGCAATGGGGAGATTAAGCTTAAATTATTTTTACTTATATTAATTGATTTAATTCCCGGGGGGATTTCAGGTAATGTTGTCAGGCCTAATTCAGACAAGTCCAGGTTCGTCTCTTGGTTTTGTAGACATGATACTAGTCGCTGAAAAGCGATGTCTCGTTGTTCTTCTTGTATGCGGTTGTTTTTCCATTCAGTCCAATGGGTTAGATAATTTTCATATGCGCGGCTAGTGTCGATTGAATAAGTGGAGAACGAATTTGAAATTAATCTGTGATTGTTATTTGTCGGGAGCATAAATATCAGGGCGTATTCTTTATGTTGAGAGGTGTTGGATTCTTTTTTATCTGCTTTGCAATGTTATTGATTCCCTTCAGCAGTAGACAGGAACTTCTGGAGGAGGCGGATATATAGTTTGTGTAAGCATATTAACTCCATATGTTATATATTGAAGAACTTCTGCTTTACACTATCCTAAACTGGATCGGTTTAATGTAAAAAAACGATACTTTTTGGGGGAGGGGGCAATTTTTCCTTAAGGTATGAAAAAAGGAGCTGAAGCTATATAATAGCTATTAATGCCACTGGTATCAGTGAATCATGTATATAAAAAACTGTGTTAAGGAGGCTGTCCATTAGCGGTTTTTTATTCTTCTGGAACCGCGGCATCTTTGCGTATCTTTTTGTCTTCTCACCGTCTGGTCGGTGTTTTGCTGAGACTGCTAATTTCCTGTCTTTGCTAGTGCTGTACTGGTACTGCCCAATCATGATTGGCGGGGGCGGGCGGAGTTGAGACCGCAGACACGTCGTATGCAAGAACGTGCTGCGGCTGGCTGGTGAACTTCCGATAGTGCGAGTATTGAATGATTTCCAGCCGTTACTGATTTTACGTGCTAATTAGTGAACAAACCACTCGTCAGCAGACTCCCAGGTATCTTTCAGAGTTTCCTGAACAAAAGTTTTAGCTGAATCTTTATCGGCGGTGCGCGTAACAGAAAGGCCATCGTTGCTGGTGGCTTTTACGATCACCTCTACATCGTCATAACGTTTACTGATGCGTCGGGTTAATTCTTCCTTTAACGCATCCACAGCACCG
>NZ_JBQZXE010000233.1:0-1684 GCF_053555855.1 Shigella sp. SIG3 | reverse complement strand
CAAGACCTACTGCTATCACAATTACTGAGAGAAAAAAAGCATCCGATGATTCATTTATGCTGTCCTAAAAAATTAACAAAACAATGGGAAAACAGGATATGTAAGCAGAAAAGCCAATGAAATTGGTACAGCATAAGGCACACCGTTTTCACGAATTGATTTTCGAAAAAAAAGAAGACCTGCCAGAACAACCAGAGCGCCGCAAAAGGTCATTGCGACGAGAAAATTAGCCAGTTCATGTTCATCAATAGCTAACGAAAGAACAGTTAACAGCTTGACATCACCGCCGCCAATTATCCCTGCGGAAAAAAGAAAGAAGCCCACGAGCAAAACGCTCCCGGCTGCAACCAGATTGGGTTTTTGATGCTGTAAAATGAGTGCCAAAAAAATAAGCACGGTTAACACCAGTAAATAACGATGGCTAATAATTCTGAGTAATATATCTCCCCATGAAATAAAAATAAGAAAGAGCGCAACAAATAAAAGATCGACTCTTAGTAACCATATTGCTGCCATTGAAAGACTCCATGTACCATACAAGGTTGCTGCCAGACATATTCCTTTACGTCTGACAGCCTCTAGAGAGTTTTTTTATTTTTTATAAGTTACGGATTACTCGTTCCGGAAATCGTTACCTGTTGAATTGCTGCAGCGATAGCGTCGAATGCATCTTTAATTGCTCCCAGGAAGCCTGAGTTCTGATCGCCAAAGATGAAAGCAAGCAGAGTTGCCATAGCAACACCAATCAATGCATATTCGATTGCAGTAACACCACGTTCATCCTTCGCGAAACGCGCAAAGCACTGTTTAGTTTTACCATAGTACTTAGTAATAAAAGTATTCATGTTTTCCTCGTATATTATTATTTAAATTCAAACCACCAGCTTCATCTGCGTGTCACCGGTATCCCATATTTTTGGGATGTGGCTATAATTATCCATTCCCGCTATTTAGTCTTCAAAAAAAATTACATTTAATATCATTTATCTTGATTAAGAAATAGTAAGACTAAAAAAACAAGCGTCGTCAGCCAGCACACTGCTAACACGGTAAGAACGCTAATAAAAACACTCCACTGCTTCGTTCTATACCATTCAATATTTTTGTCAGTATGTTTTATTGGGAGCAGCTCTTCAGTAGAGAATTCCTGGCTGTTATCATTCTCAGGAATGTTTGCATCAGTGTTTACTTCCCTGGCCTCGCTATCGTTGGTATAGCTACTACTGTCTTCATCACTGTCACGCTCATTCTCACAGACATGTTTCTCGACCTTTCCCAGATATCTGACGCCTTTTCGCGGAATGGTTTTAATTAGAGAACTCGACAAACCTGCGACGTCTAATGCCTTTCTAAGCATGTAAATCTGCCCATAATAACTGCTGTCGCTTACCGAACCTTTCTGCTCCCGCCAAACCTCATTGATAATATGTTGCTTATCGGATTCTCCCTGTAGTAAAAGGAGTAAAAATCGATAGCCGTTTTCAGACAGATTGATTACATTGCCTGTACTGGTGGTGATACGTCGAGACGCTGGGTAAAACTTAACTCCCTGCCCTAAAGAAAAATAAAAACGGTCATCGCTCATAAGTACCGAACCCTGCTTTCTTCTTCACATGACTACTCATTACAACTTTGTATGAAGTAAGATGCAAAATCATATTGTTTACATTAAGTTAAGCAATTA
>NZ_JBQZXE010000232.1:0-1706 GCF_053555855.1 Shigella sp. SIG3 | reverse complement strand
CTTTAATGTGTGTCATACACTCAGTGGCGTAATCGTTGACAATATGGTGCATGTAATCGTAAGCGTCCAGCGAAATCCATCTGGTCATAATCTGAAGCATCCGACAAAGTGGTGTCCACCAAATAAGTGATCTGCGCCCAATATCCTGAGCCGGAACTTTGACAAAGGCCAACGAAAAATGGGAGCGGATGTTACAGAGTTCTCGGTACAGGGGAAAAGTGGTACCTGTCGCCAGTTCTCCGATCTGTTTAACCGGGAAATTATCTCCTACAGCTTGTCAGAAAGGTCGGTGATGGAGCATCGTTAATACGATGCATTCACAGTGCCCGGCCAGAGGATGCCCCGTCGCTGCATATGGATCAGGGTTGGCAATATCGAATCGCAGGCTATAGGCAAAGTTAAAGCCCCATGGAGTAGCACAAAATATGCCGCACAAAGGAAACGGTCTGAATAACGCAGTGATGAAGAACTTCTTCAGCACACTGCTAAAACGCATAGTGATCGAGCGCTGATTCTGGCGAACAACTGAACTAATACATCAGAATCTGCATTATGTTAAATAAATATGAAAAGATGGTTTAAATACCCCGTTACTTTTGACTTACACTATACGGTATCGCATCGTTTAATATTCGCACCGGCCAGATTTTTATTTCTATTAGTTGTCACAATACTGAATGCGTACGACCACAGTATTCTGGCTCCTGTGTGGTTATGCTTTAATTCTGCGTTCCGGGCAGATAAGCAGTTGCTTGCAGGAATCCTTCTTGTGTTAATGTCAGTTCCCCTTTTTACCAGTGCTGATTTCCACATTCCGTCCAACAGAGCTTATAGCCTTTCCCTGGATTATAGCATTGTCCGGCTGAAGTTCTTTTTGAATAATAATAGAAGCACTGCTGGCAGATCCAGTCCGTTTTTCATAACCCACTGTACTGATAACCATAATCTAATCAGTAGAAATTGAGTCGAAAATAAGCACTACTCCATACAGGATAATTAGAGGTCAGTTTGATTATTCACAATTCATCATCAGCATTTTCTATTTCTGACGAAATCAACATGAAAATAACCATATATGATAATTATTATAATAACGGCTTTAATTGGAATACATATATTACAACGTATTATATATAATTGGTATTCTGGGAACTATATTCTCAAAATACAGTAGAAACGAGGTATGTTTCTGGTGGAAAGGACAGTGGGATTAAAAAGTAAGAATTGATAAAAAAAACGCCAGCAACACATAGTGCCGGCGGAGGGAATACCCCATGGAGAAAATGTGATGCCTAGAGCATCATGAATATATAATTAAAAATAGTTAGCGTTGTCAATACTTTCACAAAAATAATTTTCGTAGTATAGAAAGATATTTTTATGCATGACCTACCTGAATTTGCTCCGGGTAGAGGTTATAAATAAAAATTGAATCACGACAAACACAATATTCATAGTATGGCGATGCCTACGCCAGCAAGAATAGCGCCAATAATATTGGGAATATAATAGACACCAGACGCACAGGCATCTCACTCCTTAACAAACAATAATCAGGATATTTACTTTTACCCAGCTAACTGTTTACACCCAAAGTGCACACAATTAACCATTCAATAACAAATGGCAATATCCATAGCCATACGACTTTACCTTGTAATGTTCGGTATTTCTTTATAATTATTCTGGGAAATCTATCATTTATT
>NZ_JBQZXE010000231.1:0-1751 GCF_053555855.1 Shigella sp. SIG3 | reverse complement strand
AACACACAGTAGTGTCCCGTATGACACGCGGAAACGATATCCTTGCGCGGCAATGGTTGCACTTTCCATATCAATTGCTACGGCCCGGCTTAAGTTAAAACGAAGTGCAGAAGCTGAGTAACGTAACTCCCAGTTCCTGTCATCTGTGGTTACCACAGTACCTGTACGCAGCCGCTGTTTGACTTCCTCACCAGGCCTGCCGCTGACTAACTTGGTAGCGTCATAAAGCGCACGTTGCACTTCAGCAATGCTCGGAATAGGTATATCGGGCGGCAGAACCGCATCAAGAACGTGGTCATCGCGTAAATAAGCGTGTGCAAGGACATAATCTCCAATGGCCTGGCTTTCACGTAATCCGCCACAGTGACCAATCATCAACCAGACATCCGGGCGTAGCACTGCCAGATGATCGCAGATGGTTTTAGCATTGGACGGTCCCACGCCAATATTCACCAGAGTAATACCCTGACCATCAGCGGTAATTAAATGCCATGCTGGCATCTGGTGTTTTTTCCATGCAAGGTCGGAAATGGCTTCTTCTGGCGCTTCGGTTTCGGCAGTGATCCAGTTCCCGCCAGCACAAGAAAGGGCAATGTAGGGACTATCAGGATCGAGGATCTGGCTGCATCCCCAACGAACGAATTCATCCACATAACGTGTGTAGTTGGTAAACAAGACGAACGGTTGAAAATGTTCTACTGGCGTACCGGTATAATGGCGCAACCGTGCGAGGGAAAAATCGACGCGGCGCGCATCAAAATGCGATAGCGGGGAGAATTCCGTTGGATGATAAATGCCGTCTGCAGTTTCATCGCCGATTTGCGCCAGTTCTGTTGTCGGGAAGTAGCGAGTTAAATCAGCGCTCATTGAGCGATCAAGTGTCAATTCAGAGCCATCGATGACATAAGGATAAGGGATTTCATGTTGCGAGGGTTGCACAGAGATATGCGCACCATAATCCTGATAAAGCAACGTTAGTTGCTCATTCAGATACGAACGAAAGAGAGTAGGGCGAGTAATCGTGGTGGTGTAGCTGCCTGCGTGAGTAAAACGACCAAATGCGCGCGTTTTGGGGGGATTTGTTGTGCTACCGTCCCAGGTTACGGTCAGTGATGGATAGACAAAAAGACCTTGTTTACGGGCGTTTTCATCAGGTAATTCGCCAATTGTAATATATTTGCCAATGGCGTTGCGTAAAGCAACTACAGATTGCTCATACAGCGCGTCGAGTTTATCCAGTGCCTGAGCTGGGGTCAGACCGGAGCCCTTATTATTCATGTGTGTCTCCTGTTCCATACAATTACCGCACATCCGATAGTATGTCACAGGAATGTGAAACAAAAGTATAAGGCGAAGATCGGATGATCTTCGGCAGGCTATCACGAGCGTTGATTGTCTTTCATCAATAAAGCGGTCATTGCAGAAATCAGGCATCCAGCCAGCAAATAAATGGCGATGCTATGCCAGTTCCCGGCAAAGTAAGTGATGAGTGCAGCGGCAATAAAAGGTGTAAATCCACCGCCAACCACACTGGCAACCTGATAACCGACTCCAGCACCACTGTAGCGATAACTGGCACCAAACATTTCGGTAAACATCGGTTGTTGCACACACACCACCATGTCATGCGCAATGTTTGCCAGCATTATGGAGAAGAAAACTATCCAGAAAATAGATTGTGCTTCAAGCGCCATAAAGAAAGGAAATGCGCTCAACGTTCCGATCAACGCGCCTGTGATATAAACCCTGTG
>NZ_JBQZXE010000230.1:0-1777 GCF_053555855.1 Shigella sp. SIG3 | reverse complement strand
TTCCTCTTCGCGTATGGACTTATATAGGCTTGTTTGTTGCAAGCATTTCGTTTTTATATGGTGCATGGATGATTATAGACACCCTTATCTTTGGCAACCCAGTTCGCGGATATCCCTCCCTGCTTGTATCAATACTTTTCTTGGGTGGAGTGCAGCTGATCGGGATTGGTGTTCTCGGTGAATATATAGGCAGAATCTATATTGAAAGCAAACATCGTCCCAAATACATCATCAAAAATGAGAAACAAAAATGAAAAGCCTTAAAACATCATATGTAAAAAAACTATTTTTCTTAATTGCTGTATTTTTCATTGCGGTTATTTTGATGTATTTGCGCCGCCCTGATATAATCAGAACACCGCAGTTTTGGGCAGAAGATGGTCATGTATGGTATGCTATGGCATACAATAATGGCATATTCACATCAATGATATTCCCTCAAAATGGATATTATCAAACCATATCAAACCATATCAAACCATATCAAACCATATCAAACCATATCAAACCATATCAAACCATATCAAAACTTATTGCCTCCATATCATTAAATTTTAATTTAATGTATGCCCCTTTAATTTTTAACATCTCCGCAATTATTGTTAGGGCATTGCTTGTATCTTTCATACTCTCTGGAAGATTTAGTTACGTAAACATAACACCAAGAATATTTACTGCTTTGTTTATTATAATAATGCCGGAAGTATCAGAAGTGCACGCCAATGTTACTAATGATTATTGGTATTTATCACTATATTTACTTCTTGTTATGTTAGCTCCAAAGCCTACAAACAATTATCAAAAAGCACACGATTATATAGCGATAATCATATGTGGACTAAGTGGTCCATTTATAGTATTCATGGCTCCAATGGTAGGGATAAATATACTTATACAAAAACGCTTATCTACAAAAAAATAACCACTCACGAATACGTTTTCATTGCCATTTGTTTGATTCAATTTATTTCTATTATTATGACATCCTCTGAGACCAGAGTTGATATGGTTCTTGGAGCTAATTTCGCAACACTTTGCAAAATATTAACAACAAAGGTTTTTCTGGGTTTATGGGCTAATGGTGACTTTTTATCACCTTTATGGAATCATGATTCAATTTGCATTGCAATTACAATGATTTGTCTTTCCATCACTATTTTTACATTTATTGTTTCCAATTACCCCATGCGCTCGGCAATAGTTTTCGCAATACTAACATTAACGTTTTCACTAGCAAAACCAATGCTTTCATCTACAAGTGAGCAATGGCCATTATTAATTCATGGCGGAGGAAGATATTCTGTCATACCAACAATCATATGGTACTCTGTATTGGTTTACTTCTTAAACTATATTTCCCACTTGCACTTTAAATTCCTACCATGGATGTTATATACAACATCGTTAATCTCATGTTTATATTTTTTCAATCTTACCCCACTCCCAGATTACGGGTGGAAAGAGCAAGTTAAAAAATTTGAAAGCTTAGCACCAGGAGAATCGTATTCTTTCAAGTTCAACCCTGCAGGATGGACGATGACATTAATAAAAAAACAGCCTTAATGTTGAATGGTAGTTACTTAATGTTATTGATCTAAGTTTTGCATCAATAACCCCCCCCGAAACTTAGGGGGGGGCATCTGCAGTTATAATTAACGGCCTCTTTCTTCATCCGATAACGCCCCCTTATTTATTTTCCTCTGGTTTTTTCGGCCACTCTGTATTTTTTATATCAACACGCATCAATAGCACCCGATATTTTTTCCATGCCAGTAAT
>NZ_JBQZXE010000229.1:0-1779 GCF_053555855.1 Shigella sp. SIG3 | reverse complement strand
CAGCGGAATACACGCTGACTATTAGCATAAACATCCAGAATACCGTCTCCATTCTGTTTAAATCCGGTGTCATTATCACCAAGAACAATTGAATTCCCCCCCAGGGCGTTCTGAACGCCGATACCCAGCGCACCATTGACCTGCGAACCACCGCCAACAGACACTTTATGCGACATGGATATTTCACCCGTCCGCAAATTAATGGTGAACGGGCGCAGGGGACCAATATCGCCATTTTCCCCCTGACCTTCACTGGTGGGAATAAGGTGCAGGCACTCTTCCGAACGACGAAAAATCAGGCCAAAAGCTTCGTTGAAAATCCTCAGCGCATTAACACCACGGATTTTCAGCTCTCCGGTTATTTTATCGCCTTCCCGATGAACATAGCGTTGATCTGACTGCTCTTTACTGTAAACCTGAAGATTATCCCGTGCCGTCCCTTTATTCTGAAGGTCTGACAGATTGTTCTTCTGCCGCAGGAATATCCTTTTCGGATCCTCAAGAAGATTTACCCAGCCCGCACTGTCGGAGCCTTCAGGATCGGTCAGGTTATCGTCCGTGGTATTCAGCCAGACCGCTGTTGTTGCGACTCCGGCGAGAATGGCTCCTTTTGCATATCCACCAATGGCCCCCGCAAAACCGGCATTATACGTGTACAAACCGCCAGCCTGGGCGAACCGTATTGCTGCGGTAATATCGTACATCAGACCGTTAAAATCCTTGCCGTGTGGCGGTATACCTCCCGCTGAGACCGCTGTCATGGTCACCGGAGGAAAACCTGAATCATACGCAGCATTACCGCTCTCTCTGGTCTGCTGTGTCGCCTTGTCCGGGATACGGTTTTTATCTCCGGTACTCGCAAAGGGGACCGCCAGCTGGCGGGGTTTATCACTGGCCTTCATTACGGGACTCCTTTAAAACTACTGAAACATAAACACCCGGCGGGGATGGCAGTGCACCCGACGACTGGATAATCGCCAGTTCTGCCAACGAGAGCGCGGACTCAAAGACGTAACTCATCCTCAGCCCGCCATTATTCAGAACATAAGCCCGGCGTTTTTTTCCGAACATAAATCTCAGCATCAGGTTAATATCCGGAACGGAACAGTCAGTAATGTTCGACATGGCTTTCATCAGTATCAGCCGCCGGTATACAGCATCAGACAGGTCAACAGTCCGGGTATCCGATTTGCCGTTGTAAAACGGTGCCTGATTAAACGGACAGGGATCATCCATTACCGGGGTGTCCATCCTGGACTCGCTGAAGCCCAGGTAATTAAAATCGTCCTTTACCGTCAGCCGGCGACTGACACCCACAATCTTTCCCCAGACATCAAGACCATACTTTTCTGCGGTATCGATGTTCCAGATAAGACCATAAAAATCACTGATAAAACTGTCGGGGAAAGCGCTGCGTTAAAGCTGTTAATGAGGGCATTGAGTCGGGGGCTGGCAGCATACTGCGCAAGCACAGTGGCAGCCACATTCTGCACGTTATGCCTCCTGGAGTTTCACACTGATATCCGACACATCCAGAACCGGAATCTCATCTATCCCGAAAGTGACAGCCGTTGTCCATGACGAACCGTCACGGCTCACAGTAAGGCCCAGAATATCAATATGTTCCGGATCGGTTTTGTAAATGCCGGCATAGTAGCGCCCGGCAGAGACAACAGAGGCAACTCTTGCCCGCAGACCACCATCTGTACCATTAAATGCGTCCAGCACGGATTGCTGTACCTGTCGGGTAATATCTGAAGGCAGGTAGTCACTTTTTTT
>NZ_JBQZXE010000228.1:0-1790 GCF_053555855.1 Shigella sp. SIG3 | reverse complement strand
TATTCCCGGCAACTATGGCAATTTTGATTCCAGATATGTGAAAGATGTTCGACTTGGTTCACAGCAATATTATGGAGTGAACAACTGGCAAACATGGAATTTTCAGTGCCCTTCAGGTCATGTATTGTCTGGTATTAATGTTCAGGATACAGGTTCAACTCTGCCGATAATATTGCGGGTGTTTATTACAGACCGATTCAAAAGTATATAAATGGCACTTGGTATAATGTAGCGAGCGTTTAATATGATGCACTTAAAGAACATTAAAGCGGGTAACGCTAAAACACTGGAACAGTACGAATTAACAAAGAATTTTGACGTAATCTGGTTGTGGACAGAAGACGGAAAAAACTGGTATGGGGAAGTGAAGAACTTTCAGCCAGATACAATAAAGATTGTTTACGATGAAAATAATATTATTGTCGCCATCACTAAAGATGCCTCCACGCTTAATCCTGAAGGCTTTAGCGTCGTTGAGGTCCCCGATATAACAGCAAATCGTCGTGCCGATGATTCCGGGAAGTGGATGTTTAAGGACGGAGCTGTGGTTAAGCGGATTTATACGGCAGACGAACAGCAGCAACAGGCCGAATCACAAAAAGCCGCATTGCTTTCCGAAGCTGAATCAGTCATCCAGCCGCTGGAGCGCTCTGTCAGGCTGAATATGGCAACAGATGAGGAATGCGCACGACTGGAGTCATGGGAACGCTACAGTGTTCTGGTCAGCCGTGTGGATACGGCAAAGCCAGAATGGCCACAAAAACCAGAGTAAAAATTAAGGCCCGATAGCGGGCCTTCTCTCATTCTGGTTGTTCGGGAAACGTTACTGGCAGACTGGAGGTGTCTGTGGATTCGACCTTCTGCGCGTAGAGCATCCACTCGGTTAATTTCTGCTTATTCCCGGCGGAAATGATGCCCAGTCGTAGCTGTGAGTCCCATAGCTGGGTTTTATCCCTGACAAGTTGCAACAGGCTTTGCTTTTCATTTTCCACTTGTTGCCTCTGCTCTTCCCCGGTATAAGTTCGCTTTATCACTATGCCATCTTTGAACATCCATTTACCTGAAATATCAGCCCGGCGATTTGCTGTAATATCAGGAACCTCAACGACGCTTGCGCCTTCCGGATTAATTGCTGAAACATCCTTTTCAATACAAATAATAACGCCGTTGTGGTCATAGACCATTTTCAACGTATCAGGCTGAAAGTTCTTTTGTTCCTCATACCAGTTTTTCCCATCCTCTGTATAAAGCCATTTGATGTTAAATTGTTTCGTTAGCTGGTATTGCTCTTTTGTTTCAGGATTACCAGCAGAAATGTTTTTTAAGTGCATCATCGTTAAATACTCCCCGCGTTATACCACGTCCCATTAATGCAATACTGAATTGGCCTTGCCTGAGTTGTATCAATTAGTTCATCTCTGTTTGAGTTAACGGAACCGGTAACAACATAACCTGACCTGTCAGACCAGCCGGGACCATTCCATGTCCGAACAGATGACAGACCACCAAGGCGAATACCTGTAATAAACCTTGAGTTACATTCTGCCTGCGTATATGCGCCAACATCTCTCGCTGATGGCTTGCGTGTTGTGGTGTAAAACTCTGACCAGCCAGCCTCAAATCCATAACCATCACGCGCTGAACGATAAAAAATACCGCCGTTCTTATAATTCACACGGAACTGTACAGCAGGGCAGCTCCCCGTATTCTTATTGAAGTGGAGGATTAATGTTGATGCACCGCTGATATTTGCATCATAAACACCGCTATTCCAGTTCCAGCCAACAGCT
>NZ_JBQZXE010000227.1:0-1827 GCF_053555855.1 Shigella sp. SIG3 | reverse complement strand
CAATAGCCAATTTTATCGCATTACAAATAAATGGTTCAAAAACAGGATTTGCCGCATCTATTACAGGTTTTACTCAAACAATAAGCGCTGGTACAATCAGTTTCCTGTCAGTAACCGTAAGCGACAACGGTGTTGGTCCCGGGACTACTTTAGGTCTTGGTTCACTAATAACTTCATTACTGTCAATAGCCGTAATCGCCATTGCAGGAAATAATAAAAAGTAAGTGTACTCTGACTGCGTATGTATCTACTTTGTGTAATGCAGGTGTCTATTGAAAATAATTCTTTTCGTGGGCATCTGTTGTATAAAATAAAAAATTATCGTAAGTACATCTATCTGCGATGTCTTGTGAAAATTATCCTGTCTGGCAACAATCGCGTCCATCTGTATTAATGGACGCGAACGATGAACTCTCAAACAACACTAGATATCACCGGCTTTCGCACTTATTTGCCAGAATCATTACGTCTCAGATTCGACGAGCAATTATCTGTCCGGGCTATCGCACAGCAGTTAAGACTCAGTTATTCCCCCATTCACAATCTCTTTCAACGAATTAACGCCTCAGGTATTGTCTGACCATGACCCGAGTCCCTTTCATTCGCCCAACCGATACCATACTTTATGCCAACAGAAAGAATGAATGAACCGCGCCTAAAATCAGCAAGGACACATGGCACAAAGTGCGACATGTCTCACATTTAACCCCAGTGGGGGCAACAAGTATAAAACCGTTTTTTGATTAAGTGGTCGAATATGAAAAGGGGAAGGTTTATGTGAAAAATACCTGTGTTTTCTTTGAAAACACACAACAGTATCAGGTTATTTATGTTTATACAGTGCGTTCCAAACTGACCTGAATAATTACGCAAGTTGCAACAATAAAACATTTTTGCCGTAGTGTGAGGTACTCCGGTAAATTGCTTTCCAGGTGCAGACAATGACTAACGAAGAACTACAGGCAATCGCATTATCCATGCTTGAGCGCCAGCGCGAAAAAGTACACCAGCAACGAGAGTCTTTGCTTAACCCATCTCCATTCACCAGGCCAAAACGATTGGAGCCTGAAGCATTCTTGGACAAATACCCACGGCGGCTTAAATCAGGCAAAACCAGACCACCAGGCTGATAGCTCACAGTTTGTTCTCCGATTCAATAAAACGGATAAGAACCATCAGCGCGGTAGCGTAAGGCACTACAGCGCATTGCTTTACGAGTAATAACAATGGATTTATCACCAGAAGACGCAAAGTTTTTACGAGAACTGCAACACCGTATGCTCAGAGAAGCCATTATCGAACAGCAAACGGGCATAACCCATTGCGATACAAACGGGCCTCATCTCCTTTAGTTGACGACAATTCCAATGCGGATAAAACACGTCCACCACACTGATTACATTTTTCATTAGCACAGTGGTGTGATGCAGCATACGAGGAAAACCGGATGAATGAGAACAAAATAAAAAGGCTGGAGCAACTGTTACAGGCACGCCAACGGGAGTTTGCCACTAAATGGGGACGTGCCGCGCTGCCACATGAACGCCTAACCTATTTTCCACTTGAAGACCTCATTAAAAATAATGGCAAAAAAATCAGGTCTGATAAGAAACACTTCTTAGAATGCAATGAAGACAAATAACAACAATCTACATATTGCCACCAACCACAGATGTGGCATCGTTATCAGCGCACTTGATTTTCTTTATATCCACTGACGAGCTTGCCGGGGCACCTTTGTTTGCCGGTCATTCTGGTATCATGCAGATATTTACGGCGTACAAGCCCACTAGCATGACATTGTAATAAGGCCTGAGCCTAACGCTT
>NZ_JBQZXE010000226.1:0-1850 GCF_053555855.1 Shigella sp. SIG3 | reverse complement strand
GGACGCCTGCATCAAAACGTTCAGAAACGACATCGGTCAAACCATAATCAATGGTAAGCTGAATATCAATTTCAGGATGCGATTTCAGGAATGTGCGCATGGCTGGTAACAATATCGTTTTTGCTGCATGTTCTACAGTAGTAATACGTATTGTCCCGGATGGGCGGTTCTGCAGATCGCTCAGGGATGTCAGGGCAGAATCTATGTCATGCAATATAGGGCCAAGAACAGACAAAAGATGCTCGCCCGCTTCAGTGGGTACAACGCTGCGCGTGGTTCGCGTCAGAAGCCGCAATCCCAATCGTTCTTCTATACGGCGCACTATCTGGCTTAAAGCTGACTGCACCATGCTCAGGCGGGCTGCTGCGCGAGTGAAGCTACGCTCCTCTGCAACGACGACAAACGCCATCAGATCAGCGATTTCTTCACGCTTCATTCAGTATCTCCATACAATCTATTAATCATTTAAATGATAGGTCTAATCATGATTTAGGGTCTAATCAACTTAATGATCAATATCTATAGTGATATCACCAACCGTCAAAACGAACCGACAACTCCATGAGGAACTGAATGATGAATAATAAAGTCAGCTTCACTAACAGCAATAATCCAACCATCTCTTTGTCTGCAGTGATCTATTTCCCTCCAAAATTTGATGAAACCCGTCAGTATCCGGCAATTGTGGTATCTCACCCAGGTGGGGGCGTTAAAGAGCAAACGGCCGGAACCTATGCCGAAAAGCTGGCGGAAAAGGGATTTGTCACTATTGCTTATGACGCATCTTATCAAGGTGAAAGTGGCGGCGAGCCGCGTCAGTTAGAAAACCCATACATTCGTACTGAAGACGTCAGTGCCGTGATTGATTACCTGACAACGCTTTCTTATGTCGACAATACCCGAATTGGTGCGATGGGAATTTGTGCCGGTGCAGGATATACAGCCAATGCTGCAATTCAGGATCGCCGCATCAAGGCCATCGGTACCGTTAGTGCGGTCAATATTGGTTCGATGTTCCGCAATGGTTGGGAAAACAATGTGAAATCTATTGATGCTCTGCCACACATTGAAGCTGGCTCAAACGCCCGAACCAGCGATATTAGCAGCGAAGAATACGCCATTATGCCACTGGCTCCAATGAAGGAGGCCGATGCGCCGAACGAAGAACTGCGTCAGGCCTGGGAGTATTACCACACACCTCGTGCGCAGTATCCAACAGCACCGGGTTACGCTACTTTGCGCAGCCTTAACCAGATTATTACCTATGATGCTTACCATATGGCGGAAGTGTACCTGACTCAGCCGATGCAGATTGTGGCGGGCAGCCAGGCAGGGAGCAAATGGATGAGTGACGACCTGTACGATCGGGCATCAAGCCAGGATAAACGCTATCACATTGTTGAAGGCGCAAACCATATGGATCTTTATGACGGCAAAGCCTATGTGGCTGAAGCAATTTCAGTATTAGCTCCGTTCTTTGAGGAAACTCTGTAATGAAACATATTCAAATCCGCAATAGTGATATGGCCTGGCATATTGCTGCCAATATTCAGTTTCCACCAAATTTTGATGAGTCAAAACAGTATCCGGCGATTATCAGCGTCCATCCTTTTGGCAGTTGTAAGGAGCAGACGTCTGGCAATATCTATGGCAAGGCATTGGCTGAAAAAGGCTATGTCGTTCTCGCTTATGACGCCAGTTTCCAGGGAGAATCTGGTGGGGAGCCTCGTTGGATAGAAGATCCGACACAGCGCGTAGAGGATATTAGCCGTGTTATCGATTATGCAGTAACTCTGCCATATGTTGATGCTGAACGCATTGGCGTGCTGGGTGTGTGTGGGGGGTGCCCG
>NZ_JBQZXE010000225.1:0-1881 GCF_053555855.1 Shigella sp. SIG3 | reverse complement strand
CCCATTAAAGGGGTTGAGGAAGAATAAAGATGTTCGGAAAATTATCACTTGATGCAGTCCCGTTCCATGAACCTATCGTCATGGTTACGATCGCTGGCATTATTTTGGGAGGTCTGGCGCTCGTTGGCCTGATCACTTACTTCGGTAAGTGGACCTACCTGTGGAAAGAGTGGCTGACCTCCGTCGACCATAAACGCCTCGGTATCATGTATATCATCGTGGCGATTGTGATGTTGCTGCGTGGTTTTGCTGACGCCATTATGATGCGTAGCCAGCAGGCTCTTGCCTCGGCGGGTGAAGCGGGCTTCCTGCCACCTCACCACTACGATCAGATCTTCACCGCGCACGGCGTGATTATGATCTTCTTCGTGGCGATGCCTTTCGTTATCGGTCTGATGAACCTGGTGGTTCCGCTGCAGATCGGCGCGCGTGACGTTGCGTTCCCGTTCCTCAACAACTTAAGCTTCTGGTTTACTGTTGTTGGCGTGATTCTGGTTAACGTTTCTCTCGGCGTGGGCGAATTTGCGCAGACCGGCTGGCTGGCCTATCCACCGCTATCGGGAATAGAGTACAGTCCGGGAGTCGGTGTTGATTACTGGATATGGAGTCTCCAGCTATCCGGTATAGGTACGACGCTTACCGGTATCAACTTCTTCGTTACCATTCTGAAGATGCGCGCACCGGGCATGACCATGTTCAAGATGCCAGTATTTACCTAGGCATCACTGTGCACGAACGTACTGATTATTGCTTCCTTCCCAATTCTGACGGTTACCGTCGCGTTGTTGACCCTGGATCGCTATCTGGGCACCCATTTCTTTACCAACGATATGGGTGGCAACATGATGATGTACATCAACCTGATTTGGGCCTGGGGCCACCCGGAAGTTTACATCCTGATCCTGCCTGTTTTCGGTGTGTTCTCCGAAATTGCGGCAACCTTCTCGCGTAAACGTCTGTTTGGTTATACCTCGCTGGTATGGGCAACCGTCTGCATCACCGTGCTGTCGTTCATCGTTTGGCTGCACCACTTCTTTACGATGGGGGCGGGCGCGAACGTAAACGCCTTCTTTGGTATCACCACAATGATTATCGCCATCCCGACCGGGGTGAAGATCTTCAACTGGCTGTTCACCATGTATCAGGGCCGCATCGTGTTCCATTCTGCGATGCTGTGGACTATCGGTTTTATCGTCACCTTCTCGGTGGGCGGTATGACTGGCGTGCTGCTGGCAGTACCGGGCGCGGACTTCGTTCTGCATAACAGCCTGTTCCTGATTGCGCACTTCCATAACGTGATCATCGGCGGCGTGGTCTTCGGCTGCTTCGCAGGGATGACCTACTGGTGGCCTAAAGCGTTCGGTTTCAAACTGAACGAAACCTGGGGTAAACGCGCGTTCTGGTTTTGGATCATCGGCTTCTTCGTTGCCTTTATGCCGCTGTATGCGCTGGGCTTCATGGGCATGACCCGTCGTTTGAGCCAGCAGATTGACCCGCAGTTCCACACCATGCTGATGATTGCAGCCAGCGGTGCAGTACTGATTGCGCTGGGTATTCTCTGCCTCGTTATTCAGATGTACGTTTCTATTCGCGACCGCGACCGCGACCAGAACCGTGACCTGACTGGCGACCCGTGGGGTGGCCGTACGCTGGAGTGGGCAACCTCTTCCCCGCCTCCGTTCTATAACTTTGCCGTAGTGCCGCACGTTCACGAACGTGATGCATTCTGGGAAATGAAAGAGAAAGGCGAAGCGTATAAAAAGCCTGACCACTATGAAGAAATTCATATGCCGAAAAACAGCGGTGCAGGTATCGTCATTGCAGCTTTCTCCACCATCTTCGGTTTCGCCATGATCTGGCATATCTGGTGGCTGGCGATTG
>NZ_JBQZXE010000224.1:0-1886 GCF_053555855.1 Shigella sp. SIG3 | reverse complement strand
AACCCTGTATTTTTGACATGTCGATACTTCACAACCTGCATAATATCTGCACAATAATTTTTCTCGAACTCCTTTACCTGAATACATTCGTCACTGGAAATCAGATAAGGACCGACATCGTACAAATAAGAGGGGGAAACCGAGTCGGCGTAAGCTGTGCGCAAACCAACCAACAGCTGTTCCTCCGTGGGATTTAGCGTGTTGATAAGATCAATTGCCACGCTACGCCGATATTCAGCAATATTTGCCACCGCAAAAGCAGTATCAATAACGGACTGTTTCAGGCTATACACCCGTTCCTTTACCATTTGAGTGTAGATCCCGCAGGCAACTGCTGAAATCATGATAAAAATCAGCAGACTGACTGTAAGTACGAACTTATTGATTCTGGACATACGTAAACTACTCTTTTACTAATTTTCCACTTTTATCCCAGGCGGAGAATGGCATGGGTTTCTGGTACAGATACCCCTGAGCCTGAACGCATCCTAATTTAATTAATTCGCGCGCAACGTCTTCGCTCTCTACGCCTTCCGCAATCACCGGGATCCGGTTATAGCGTGCCAGATCGAAAATAATGCGCACAATTTTTCCCGCAGTACCGAAAATATCGCCGGTAAATTGCGAGTCCACCTTTATGCTGTCTGGATTAATTTCATAAAAACGTTTCAGGTTTGACAAACCGGTGCCAAAGTCATCAATCGATATCCGTACCCCTTGTTTACGCAGTTGTTCAATATTGAGATAAAAATGTTCATTAATTCGCTCGATCACGGTTTCAGTGATCTCAACACAGAGGCTGTTCGCCTTCAGGCCATTTTCTTTCATGATGGTGGTAAAACGCTCATGAAAGTGCGGTTCGTTTAACTGCCAGGGCGAAACATTAATATGCAGTAAGAAATCATCCTTCAGCGACGCACGTTGACTAAAATGTCTGAATTCACCCATTGCCGTTTTAATAATCTGATAACCCAGCTCATTGATAAACCCGATATCTTCAGCAATGGTAATGAACTTCAGCGGTGAAATGATCCCCCGCTCCGCAGAAACCCAACGGCACAACGCCTCCGCGCTCAGAATGGCGCGGGTGTTAATATCAACGATCGGTTGATAGACGAGGAATAGTTCGCCAATTTCCATTGCATGGCGAATATTACGCGCAATCCAGATATTCTCTTCTATTTCGTTGAGTTTCGCGTCATCACAGAAAATAAACTCGGAGAACATATGGTCACGGATACTGGAAATCGCCAGTTTCAGTTTTTCTGCGTAACTCCAGGCGTTTTCCCCCTGCAAAGGTTCACAAATGGCAGACTTATGGATGCGCAGATTGCGGTAGCCAAAGCTGCTGTCAAAATCGTTTACCATCGCTATTTTACGGGTAAATGTCTGTACATTTTCCCGACACAGAAGTAAATAGAGATCGGCATTGAATGTCACGATATCGCAGCATTGCGCATATTTCTCGGCAATTCGCTGACACAATTTCCTGACGATTTTATTGCGTTCATCAACACCAAACACCGCTTCCACGGCTTCCAGACCACACAGTTTGATGATCCCCACAGCCAGATACTGATTATTGTTGGACTCAATAATCGCCATATTTTTAATAAAACCGCTTTCCTGATCGTAAGAGATCAGTGAGAGCAATTTATTTGACCGTTCAATTTCGGCATCTTTCATTTCCACGATCGAATTTTTGATGCTGATAATCTCTTTCGCATCGCCTTCGCGAATTTTCAGAGCCTCGATCTGATCCGTTGAGTCGGGCAAAAACGCCAGCGTATTAACCAGCTCGGTCATTTCAGAAAATTGCCGACGGAACACACGAGTGGTCATGAAATATACCACCAGCAACACGATAATAATGAACGCAAACGGTA
>NZ_JBQZXE010000223.1:0-1927 GCF_053555855.1 Shigella sp. SIG3 | reverse complement strand
CGATTTGATTTTTTATTGCTTCTGGTTATCGATTAAATAAAAAAAGCGCCCATCAGGGCGCTTCGATATACAAATTAATTCACAAAAGCAATATTACAGGACGTGAACAGATGCGGTGTTAGTAGTGCCGCTCGGTACCAGTGCACCAGAAACCATAACTACGACGTCACCTTTGTGTGCCAGACCGCTCTGCAGAGCCAGTTCTTTACCCAGACGGTAGAAATCATCAGTAGAAGTGATCTCTTTAACCAGCTGCGGCACAACGCCTTTGCTCAGTACCAACTGATGAGCCGTTTTTTCGTTGGTGGTCAGTGCCAGGATGGTGGCATCCGGGAAGTATTTACGTACTGCGCGAGCAGATTTACCGCCCTGGGTAGCAACCACGATCAGCGGAGCATCCAGTTTTTCAGCAGTTTCAACGGCACCACGGCATACCGCTTCGGTGATGCGCAGTTTACGGTTGTCATTGTTGAACTCGAGACGGCTGTTCATCACGCGGTCGGTACGTTCGCAGATGGTCGCCATGATAGAAACCGCTTCCAGCGGGTATTTACCTTTTGCGGATTCACCAGACAGCATCACTGCGTCAGTACCGTCGAGGATGGCGTTTGCAACGTCACCGGCTTCTGCGCGAGTCGGGCGTGGGTTTTTGATCATGGAATCCAGCATCTGGGTCGCAGTGATAACGACTTTACGTGCACGGATACATTTTTCGATCATCATCTTCTGGGCGAAGATAACTTCTTCTACCGGGATTTCTACACCCAGGTCGCCACGCGCAACCATGATGCCGTCAGAGGCTTCGAGGATTTCGTCGAAGTTGTTGAGGCCTTCCTGGTTTTCGATTTTGGAGATGATGTGGATGTTTTCGCCGCCGTGCGCTTTCAGGTGCTCACGGATTTCGATAACGTCAGAACGCTTACGAATAAAGGAAGCAGCAACAAAGTCTACGCCTTTTTCGCAACCAAAGATCAGGTCCTGTTTGTCTTTTTCAGCCAGTGCTGGCAGAGCAATGGAAACGCCAGGCAGGTTCACACCTTTGTTTTCGCCCAGGTCACCGTTGTTCAGCACTTTACAGATAACTTTGTTACCTTCAATGGCGGTAACTTCCATACCGATCAGACCATCGTCAACCAGTACGGTGTTGCCAACAGACAGGTCAGTAGTGAAACCTTCATACGTTACCGCAACCATTTCGCTGTTGCCGATAACAGATTTATCAGTGGTGAAAGTAAAGGTCTGACCAGCTTTCAGAGAAACATCGTTACCGCCTTCCAGTTTCATGGTGCGGATTTCCGGACCTTTGGTATCAAGCAGGATAGCGGCGGTTTTACCAGTTTTGCTCATCACGTTGCGCAGATTCTGAATGCGCTGACCGTGTTCTGCATAGTCACCATGAGAGAAGTTCAGACGCATAACGTTCATGCCAGCGTCCAGCATTTTAGCTAACATCTCTTCAGATTCGGTTTTCGGTCCGATGGTGCAAACAATTTTGGTCTTTTTCATGACAGTCTTAGTCTTTAAGTTGAGAAGGATGGGAGAAACTTGCTTTCTGGGCGCACTGCCGGAAAGCGAATCCGGTATTACGAAAGTGGTGGTGCCTCGCTCTAAGGATAGGTGACATCGAAAAAGCGTGCAGAGGAATGTGTGCTTGTGTCTCAGCCCAACGTGAGTGCCTGTTTTTGAGTCGTTGAGTTCTACAGTCCAAAGTGCTGAAACCATTCAAGAGTCAATTGGCGCGCATTATACGCTGAAATTAATCCAAAAGGAAAACAAAAACAGCGTTTCAAAAAATATACAACTTGTTAGACAATAAATTGTTATCAAAGATTTAACGTTCCAGGGAAAAGGTTACGCAAAAACTTCGCTGTTTGCGCAACGTCTGGTGCCGAAGTTGTCAGTGTGAGGATAAGTGAAAGTTCATCCG
>NZ_JBQZXE010000222.1:0-1973 GCF_053555855.1 Shigella sp. SIG3 | reverse complement strand
TCCCACAGGTCTGTCGCCCCTTCAGTTGCCAGTTCGCTGTCTTTACAGACGTAATCTTTTTTCATGCGACCGAAGGCTTCCCTGACAAAATCATCGACCTAGGCTTCATCAACAGGAAGGGTTCCGTTTTTCCGTAACTCATGAAGCGCACGGTTAGCCAGGTATGCCTGGCGTGAGGATCCGGGATAAACGCGGGAGGCGGGCAGCACATCGCTGTTCAGCATTGCCGGTACCTTCTGACAGACTGCATCAGCCCCATCGCCATTACGGTCTTTTTCATCAAATTTATTGACCAGCACAAACAGGCGGCCGACTGACACATCAGCAATGGCATTAAGCTCTTTACGAACCTCCTCATCGGCTTTCGAGTTCATCTGGGTGTAGTCCATCACCGCCAGCACCGCAGAGGCTTTCTGCAGTTGATCCCGCATCATCACTTCCATCTGCGGTTGTCCGGCTTCATTAGGGCCGGGGGTATCCACCAGTGTGAGTGTTCCCTGGCATTCATCCATCCCCACCAGATGGCTGAATTCCACGTCGATCACCGGCAGTTTCTGCACTTCTGCGTATTCATCAAAAGGAAATTCACTCCCCATTGCCGCAGCAAGACGAACCAGATCGTTTAACGATGCCAGTCCGGTAAAGATTCCCTCCTCCCCGTGGTATTCATTTTTGAGCCAGCCATCATCCGTCAGAATATCCAGCAGTTCGCGGGTATCCCCGGTTTGCTGCAGGGTCTGTGCGACCTGCTGTCCTGCCGGGGTGGCGAGTTTTTCCTGCAGTGTGATTAATAAATTGCGGACAGGCTGAATATGTTCCAGATGGAGAACCGGCTCAGTTTTTCCGGGAACGTGGCGGATGAGCGTCGGTACAGAGGTCATGGGGCGGTTACGGTTAGGCAGAATTTCCTGCCCCACAATGGCGTTGATGGTGGTTGATTTGCCTGCTTTCATCGTGCCGACAACAGCCAGCACCATCTCCCTGCGGGCGGTTTTGATTTGTTCGCCCTCCAGCTCCTTAATTCTTTTCAGTGCTTTCTGTTTATCAAAAAGCTGCCCGTTTTCGTTCTTACCGTCAGATAACACATCCGGCTCATCAACCATTTGCCGGAGCAGATTGATGCTCAGTTGCAAAAGCCGGTCGGCTTCATCACAAAGCAGGGTGATGTTCTTTTCGTGCATTATTTAACCTTCCTGAGACGCATTTTCATGACAACCACGGAGGAGGCCATTTACTACAAGCGATCGCTTATAACGATCAATATAATAGAAATGATCGTCATATTCTATTAATATGAAAAACACAACGCAAGGGGGACAACCCGGGTATGGCTGCGTTTGCATTGTGTTTTCATAGAGTTAAAAATCTGTAACGACAACCCGGCACATCACTACCGGGTTAAGAAGAAAATCCAGTTCCATACCGCGCGGGCCACAGAGACCACGGTGTCACGAACGGCGCGCAGGGCCGTACGGACAACAGAGGCAACACAGACACTCTCCGCCGTGTCAAATATCCGGTCCACCGCACCGGTAAACTGTTCACGGGTCTGAGTGCGGACAGACTCCGTGCGCAGTTCGTCCTGCAGGCGTGTCATCAGAGGGATGGCGGCATGTCCGGGAAGCACTGTCATGAGTGCACTGACCGGGGTGACCTCCCCCTGAAACAGTGCATTACAGAGTGAGGATTTACCGGCCCCGCTTTTACCCATAATGCCAGGCACGGGTTCGTGACGGGGGAGTTTGCGCAGATGTTCCAGGATGTGACGGGAAATCGGGTAAGGCAGGGAGGAGAGCGGTTTTTCAATTGCCTCAATGGCATCAGACGGATTCATACATGTATTCCCAGTGAAAAAAGACAAAACCCCGTGCACCGGAAAGGTGGCGGGGGATTCACGGAGATAATATCTTTCTGAAATTATTTTGAATGCAGGTATATGTGGCTGATTTGTATCAGCTAATGAGTACAGGTCT
>NZ_JBQZXE010000221.1:0-1995 GCF_053555855.1 Shigella sp. SIG3 | reverse complement strand
CGACAGAGACTCCCTGATCCGTGAGGACAGAGGATTGTCTTCGAGGATGATAGTGCAGGTCGGATCAAGGCTAAGTATATTTTCCGGAATGTGTGTGATGCGATTCTCGCGGCACCGGAAAAATATCTCGGTTTCCTCTGAGTGATGATTTCTTACAGGTACGGCTGGTAGGCTTTCCAGAAGATTAGTACTTACATCGAGCGCTTCCAGTGATTCAGGTAACTCAGGGAGAAATGTCAGCTGGTTATTTCTTACTGAGAGCACTTCCAGCGATGTAGGTAATTCAGGAAGCATGGTTAGCTGATTGTTATCTGCATTAATATATTCCAGCAATGCAGGCAATTCAGGAAGCATGGTTAGTTGGTTGTTATCTACATCAAGATGTTTCAGAGATGCGGGTAATTCAGGAAGTGTTGACAGGTGATTGTCACAGGCGTCAAGGTATTCCAGCGATGCTGGCAATTCTGGTAATGATATTAGGGCATTCTGAGTAATTTCCAGAACAGTGATTTGAGGTGGTAAGTTGTCAGGTAGCGAGGACAGATTTAAACGATTCAGTTGAAGCTCACTGAACTGATTGATGAGACATTCTTTAAGTAGGGAGACCGCTTCATTCCGATTTTCACCGGGGAGCGCTTGTTTTTCCCATTTATCCCATGCTGAAAAGTAATCAGCATATGTACCGGAAATAGTGTTATAAAAAGAATTTTGGGACAATGAAAAGTTATTATTTATCGGTAACATGATGGACATTCAGTTAAAGCCGATGGACAAATGGCTTTGTTAAAAGAAATAAGTAGGAGTTTTTATGAAGTTCATTCCATGAAATGAACTTCAGCACTTTTTTATTATAAAAGGACAAACAAAATTGGCTGTAAAAAAACGATACTGTTTCAGTTAACTGTGAATAGCTTGCTTGCACCGTATTGTTCTTGTTTTTCGGTTAGTTAAACATCGTACTTCATATTTGAACGTTCTGCCGGAATGCATTATCAATAGAGGTAAAGTCGCAACCCCAAATCGTAAAGGAAACCGTAGCACGTCGTATGCAAGAACGTGCCACGGCTGGCTGATGGATGTTCGATAGCGCGAGTTTGAATGAAAATCAGCCGGAGATGATTTTACATAATTGCTACGGAATTATTCAATACAGGAATTGCTTGCGTCTGCATGGATTGACCTGAAATATTCCCGAAAATTTCTCTAAAAAACTCGAAAAAAATGGTAACTGGTTGAATGTATTAATATGCAATGGTACGTGTCAGGGATTAAAAGATGAACGTAAATTTATTCAACGCATTAATTTTAAAGGGTTTTATTGTTTGTTGACGAAAACAGGAATCATGTTCGGTCTCTTTTTATCTGTTAAAAGCCAGAAGCATTTCCTTCGCTGACTTTATAGTCAACCATAACACACACTCTACTGTCTGAGTCCAGCGTTTTTTAACATTCTTGTTAAGATTATGTGATCTTTAGCGCGGGAGGAAAATATTGATGAAACAGCCTGCGCCCGTTTATCAGAGAATTGCGGGTCATCAATGGCGACATATCTGGCTTTCTGGCGATATACACGGTTGTCTTGAGCAGTTGCGCCGCAAATTATGGCATTGTCGTTTTGATCCGTGGCGAGATTTACTTATCTCAGTGGGAGACGTTATCGATCGTGGGCCGCAAAGTTTACGTTGTCTGCAGTTACTGGAACAACATTGGGTTCGTGCGGTAAGAGGCAATCATGAACAGATGGCGATGGATGCGCTGGCATTCCAGCAGATGTCTTTGTGGTTGATGAATGGCGGCGACTGGTTTATTGCGCTGGCAGATAATCAACAGAAACAAGCGAAAACGGCGCTGGAAAAATGTCAGCATTTGCCCTTTATTCTTGAAGTACACAGTCGCACCGGCAAGCATGTTATTGCTCATGCCGATTATCCAGATGATGTTTATGAATGGCAAAAGGACGTTGATTTGCATCAGGTCTTGTTGAGGTGTACTGGG
>NZ_JBQZXE010000220.1:0-2042 GCF_053555855.1 Shigella sp. SIG3 | reverse complement strand
CCCCAGACCGATACGCATTAAAATAAAGTGGCTAAAAGAATTAACCATTCCTGTTAATGCCTGCATTAATGACCAGAATATTAAGCCTGCGCCTAAAACTATTCGTGGGCCAAAGCGGTCTAGCAAAATACCGGAAGGTAGTTGTGAAAAACCATAAGACAGAGAAAATGCAGAAAGCAAAACACCAAACTCTGTCGCCGATAATCCTAACTCGCCACGAATCGCTTCGCCTGCCACGCTCAATGACGAACGGTCGAGAAAATTAACGATCCCCGCCATAAATAATAAAACCAG
Source organism: Shigella sp. SIG3 (assembly GCF_053555855.1). NCBI lineage: Bacteria > Pseudomonadati > Pseudomonadota > Gammaproteobacteria > Enterobacterales > Enterobacteriaceae > Shigella > Shigella sp. SIG3. The sequence goes on along the minus strand of NZ_JBQZXE010000220.1, from coordinate 1,748 downwards.
GGTCACTGTCTGAATACGACGAATCCGTTGCGGTTTATTACCCGCAACACTGGTTGACACATCAACGTCCATTTTTAGCTCCTTGAGCGGAATTAATCGATTTGATGACTATTCAGAAAATAATTAAGCGAACCGTTATTACCAGTTCAACAATGTGCCATCTTCCAGTCGTGCGACGGGGAGATACTCCGGGTCATACGGATATTTCGCCGCCAGTTTCTCATCGAAAGAAATACCCAGCCCCGGTTCATCGCCTGGGTGCATATAACCTTCCTCGAAGCGCCAGCTGTGCGGGAAAACTTCAAGCATTTGTTCGGAATAGCCCATGTACTCCTGAACGCCAAAATTTGGTACCCATAGGTCAAAATGCAGCGCCGCCGCATGACAAACAGGCGATAAATCTGAAGGGCCATGCGAACCGGTACGTACCTGATAAAGCGATGCAAAATCGGCAATCCGCCGCATCCCGGTAATGCCGCCTGCATGGGTGATCGTCGTGCGAATATAGCCAATCAGCTGCTCTTCGATTAACTGCTTGCAGTCCCAGATACTGTTAAACACTTCACCGACCGCAATCGGCGTCACGGTATGCTGGCGAATCAGACGAAAACATTCCTGGTTCTCGGCAGGCGTCGGATCTTCCATCCAGAACAGGCGGTAATCCTCAATGCTCTTCCCAAAGCGCGCCGCTTCGATGGGGGTCAGGCGATGGTGCATGTCATGCAACAGATGTTCGTTAAAACCGAACTTATTACGCACCGCTTCGAATAACTTCGGCGTAAAATCGAGATACTTTTCTGAAGACCACAACTGCTCTTCTGGCCACAGGCCTTTGGTTGCCGGTTCATACGCCAGTCCTTTGCCCTTCGCCAGGCCATAAGTGGTTTGCATACCCGGTACACCGCACTGCACACGAATCGCCTTAAAGCCCATCTGCTGGTGCTTTGCATAGTCTTCAAGGACTTCATCAATCGTACGCCCGGTGGTGTGGCAATAAACCATCACGCCTTCACGAGAAGCACCACCAAGCAGTTGATACAATGGCATATTTGCCGCTTTAGCTTTGATATCCCACAACGCCATATCAATGGCAGAAATGGCTGACATCGTGACGGGGCCACGTCGCCAGTAAGCACCTTTATAAAAGAATTGCCAGATATCTTCGATACGGCTGGCATCGCGGCCAATTAGTTGTGGACAAAGATGATCTTTCAGATAAGAAGCGACCGACAATTCGCGACCATTTAACGTGGCATCTCCTAATCCACAAAGTCCGCTTTCAGTGGTTATTTTAAGCGTAACGAAATTACGCCCTGGGCAAGTAACAAAAACATCTGCAGCAATAATTTTCATTATTGCAATCTCCTGTGTTGTAAATAGACGTTTCAAACCTAATTTTACGCCTACTACCATACAAGAGAGAAAAAGCGATTATTCAACCGTGATCACATTAAAAACAAAAATTTCCACCGAGGAGAAAAAATACCATCAAAAACCACCTGAATAATTAACCATTATTGTTAAAACAACACGTTAAATAATCACATAACAAACTCCATTAATCATTGAAAATGAGCACAGAAATAGAAATTAATTATATTCGATTAATTAAAATGTGTATTGCTTGATGTATTTAAAAATATTATTTTCATGGTGAGAGTGGAGGTAAAGAAGACACAATAATAAAAAGGAATGTGACAAATAATGGTTCTGGTTGGGCGTTAAATTTAAGGTCACCAGAATGCTGT
>NZ_JBQZXE010000219.1:0-2088 GCF_053555855.1 Shigella sp. SIG3 | reverse complement strand
TTCGACATCAAAATTATTAATAGTTGCCATGGTAATTATTTCGGTGATATATAAAAACAACTGTGATAACACCAAGGTTGACAACTATTTGCGCAATAATTCCTTTCCTTCAATGATCCAGGCGTTCACTGCCAGCAACCCATTCAGCCGCATACTGACAGTGAGAAACTGAAAGATTATTGCTGATCCCTGTGGCTGACGAGTCTTTCTCTTAAATCGATTAACCAGATTGATCGCCAGCCAAACAAGGGCATTAAGCAAATTTATCGTCACAAGCACTTCTCCCAGCCCGGTACTGGGTTTTGCAATAAGGATGACCAGGAGGGTGATCAGCATAAATGCAATGGAAAAGATGATATAGAGAGTGAAATAATCCAGATTATTACTATTGTTCATGCTACTAATGGCAATCCTGTCAAAACTTTCAAACAATTATAGCAAACAAAATAATGAACAATAGTAACAAGAGGCAACGAGCTAATTAGCTGTCTATAATTACACCGCACTATGGCCTTACTGATCAATTTTCACTCAACCACAACCTTCACCTTCGGTTTAGAAAGGATAATTTTGACCAGGTCGATGTATGTAACAGGTTTATAGAAATAATAACCCTGCTGAAATGTGATATTATTTTGGTTCAGATAGCCAAGTTGTTCTTTCGTTTCGACACCTTCAGCGACGATACTGATCGAAAGTTTACGCGCCAGATCCAATACACAATCCAGAATTCGGGTTGATTCTGGGTCTGCGTTTACGCGGCCAACGAAACTGTGATCAATTTTGATATAATCAATATGCAGGTCATGAAGATAAGAAAGCCCTGAGTAGCCAGTACCGAAATCATCCAGCGCGATGACAAAACCATTTTCATGCAGAATGTTCAACCGCTGAACCAGACTTTCATCAACATTCAATGGCTCACGCTCGGTGACTTCCAGAACAAGGTTTAAATCGCGGCGGGTAAAACTGTCACGGAAATTTAAACACTCGTCGACAAACGTCGGCGAAATAATATGCGAAGCGCTAAAATTAATTCCAATATGAAAACCTTCCGGCAGTTTACTCGCGATAGCGTTCATCTGTCTGGCAACCTGATTCATCAGGCTTTGTGTAAGCGGAACGATTAATCCGGATTTTTCAGCAAGTGGAATAAATGCCGCGGGTGAAATATATCCACCGTGAGGTTGTTTCCAGCGGGCTAACACCTCAACTCCCCGCAATGTCCCTTCCCGACCATTTACCACAGGTTGGTAAAAAGGGACGATCTCCCCATTATTTATTGCCCGTCGCAGGATCTCTTCAGGCGTTGCGCTTTTATTGAAATATCTATCAAGCAGGAAGGCAGCGGCGCAGGCGATTAACAGAATAAATATTAAAATCCCAAAGCCTTTATCGATAAGTCTGTAGAAGCTAAAGAGTGGCGGCGGGTTAAAGATAATAGTGAAATGATATTTTGTGGAGTGAACCTTCTCGGTATAGGGATAATGTCCATTAAGCGTCATCACATCACCCGTTGGTCCAATAATGTCATCCGCCACGCGTAATACATACCTTACCCCTTTCAAGGGTACATTAAGCGCCCCGCGAATATGTTGATCACTTATCGTAACCAAAATGCGCGTATCTGCAAATTGGCTCTGATAGAGCAGGATAGGTAATCTATTAACGGTGTCGATTGCCGGAGCCAACAGTAAATTACTGTCCGGGACAACAGGAATACGAGACAGCAGGACCCGATTCCCAGGCAGGGATGTACACCAGACTATTCCCTGTTTGAGAATGATGATTGTGCGCAGGTGAGGTTTCAGAGCTGCTTCAGTGCCAAGCTGATATTGCTCCTCGAGGTCGCATTCCTTCCCGGCAATGTTAACCGCTGTTTGAGTCGCCTGTGACGCTTCTTCAAGTATATGATTGATATTGTTGGCGGCATATCTTGCTCCCGCCAGGTACTCTGCTTTTGCGGAATACCAGAGCTGGATGTTCAAAATAGCGACACCGGTAATAAACAAGCATATCGCAACGAGGATGGGTATGAGTGTATTGCGCATTTGCTTGTCCCGGCCAAAGGGTTTAATACATGAAAAT
>NZ_JBQZXE010000218.1:0-2116 GCF_053555855.1 Shigella sp. SIG3 | reverse complement strand
CGATGAACCTGCGCCCGGACGAAATTATGGTGTCGGCATGAATATTGCGTGGCGATTTGAGTAATTACTTGATGCCCGGTATTTGCCGGGCATTTAATTTAACGATTGTATTGCTGGTATAAAATAGCAATATTTTGTTGCATAATTTCAGCAAGACAATGTTTGCATCCCTCTTTGTCTTTTGCTTTTAACGCAGCGAGTAATAGATGATAGTTTTCTATGCGCTCCCGTAATTCCGCTGGGTTAATCGCTTCATAAAGATAATGTAAAGCAGGTCCCATCCTGATCCACAGTTGCTCAATCATCTCACACAGGATGGGCATATTTGAGCGATGATAAATCGCTAAGCGAAATAGCCTGTTCGCATTAATGATTTGTTCCATGTCGCCCTTTTCTTGCGCCTGCTGTAATTTCCCGAGCAATTCCTGAAGTTCTGCTATGTCTTGCGAGGAGAGGTTTTCAACAGCCAGGGCAACTGCCATTAATTCCAGTTCGTAGCGGATCCGATTGATTTCGTCTAACTGACTTTGCCTCACTTCCGGTACTGTAAATGCTTGTGCAGGTGCGACAGAAAGCGCATTCACCGAAACCAGACGTAATAATGCTTCACGCACAGGTGTAATACTCATACCTAATTGCTCCGCCAGATTTTTAGTAATCAGGCGTGCGCCAGGTTTTAATGCGCCAATACTAAGCTGATGTTTCAGGTCGTTCTCAACCTGCAGAGTCAAACTGACATGTTTCATTTTTCCCGTTCCAGGCATTTTAATTCCTTCGCGTGTTTTCTGTCCAACCCTGCCTGCATGGCAGAAGGAGTTCACCTAGTGTATTAAAGTGAATAATCATAAACCACCCACCTTTGTTGTTATTAGCAGCAGAACAATGACGTGGTTAGTTAATTAAAGCTGAAAATAAGCTTTTTGCCTGGATTTTTATGGCGGCTTACGCCGCCGTTGAAACTTTAATCATCACCCGCGACGCGGATCACCACTTTGCCGAAGTTTTTACCCTTCAGCAGGCCGATAAACGTCTGTGGCGCATTCTCTAAACCATCAGTAATATCTTCGCGGTAGTGGATTTTATCCTCTTTCACCCATTGCCCCATCTCCTTCTGAAACTCATGGATGCGGTGACCATAATCCTGAGCGATAATAAACCCTTGCAAGCGAATACGTTTTTTCAGCACCGTTGCCATCAACAGGGGTAAACGATCCGGACCGGGTGGTAGCTCTGTAGCGTTATAGCTGCTCACTAAGCCACAAACGGGAATGCGCGCAGATGTATTAAGTAATGGTAGCACTGCATCAAATACCTTACCGCCCACGTTTTCATAATAGATATCAATACCTTTTGGGCACGCTTTCGCCAGTTGTTCGGCAAAATCGTCCGCGAGGTAATCAAGGCAAACATCGAAGCCTAACACCTCGGTAGCATGGCGGCATTTTTCCGCGCCACCGGCTACCCCCATCACTCTGCAACCTTTAAGTTTGCCGATTTGCCCCACCGTCGCCCCCACTGGTCCTGTCGCCGCAGCTACCACCAACGTTTCGCCCTCTTTAGGCTGACCGATATCCAGCAGCCCCATATAAGCGGTAAAGCCTGGCATCCCCAGCACACCCAGCGACCACGATGGATTTTGCGGATGATCGCCAAGTTTCACCAGGTCATCACCACTGGATATGTCATAGTCCTGCCATCCACTGTAGCCCAGCCCCCAGTCGCCAGGCTGATAATCAGGATGATTCGACTCCACGACACGGCTCACCGTACCGCCGACCATCACGCCGCCAATATCAACCGGCGGTGAATAAGATGGCTCATCGCTCATACGTCCACGCATATACGGGTCCAGGGACAAATAAACTGTGCGCAGTAACACCTGTCCTTCACCCGGTGTGGCGACATCATCTTCTTCAAGACGGAAATTCTCCGGAACCGGTGCGCCATGTGGACGCGAGGCCAGAACCCAACGTCGATTACGCTGCTTTTGTTGCCCCATAATGCTCTCCTGTGCTTTTGGCATGAATCCATCAATAGTAGCAGGCTCACGGGATTGGTTTTGTTTGCAGCCGTCACATCCCCTCTGCAACACGCAATAATTTCATCGAGGAATCCG
>NZ_JBQZXE010000217.1:0-2165 GCF_053555855.1 Shigella sp. SIG3 | reverse complement strand
ACACCTTCCGCTGACCGTTTTCGATGTACAAACCGAGCGGCGCATAGCTTTCATCATAGATGTCGCCGTTCATCGCCATCTGCACCTGACCCTGACTATTAATATCCGCCAGCAGAGCATGTAACGTTCCCCACGCTTCGCCATTGGCTTTTTGCCAGTACATTTTCACCCGCTCTGTTTGAGGATTAACGGTATACGCCTGTACGGTCAGCGTCGGATCTGAGAGTGCGCAATCATCAGCGGCAACAGCAAACAAGGGAAGTAAGGTGAGGGTGAGAAAAATCCGTTTGAGATTCAAGGTGATCATTCCTTTACCAATGAGTAGCCGATACGCCATTATAGGTCCTGGATGTGGGATTTTTTTATCCTGTTAGCGACCTTGACGAGTACCAAAAAGCGCGAAGTTCAACTATTGTTCTGTGGTGTTCTGTTGCGTGTTGACGGCAAAATTTTGCTGGCGTAACATGCGCGCACGATCACTCTAAGAGGACATTCGCCTTGGACACACCCAGTAGATACTGGCTCACTATCCTGTCATCCAGGATCAACTCCTAAGGCTATCCCTTTTTGCTGATAGCCTTAGCGGTTGTCAGCGACCTCAATTTTTCCCGTCGCGCTGAGTCAGGCTGTTTAATGGTCTGAAACCCAATTTGTTTCTGTGTGCCCACCGAACTGTCCGATATTTTAAGCATTGGGAGTCCCGGTCATGCTGAGCGCATTTCAACTGGAAAATAACCGACTGACCCGGCTGGAAGTCGAAGAGTCACAACCCCTTGTAAATGCAGTATGGATTGATCTTGTCGAACCGGACGACGACGAGCGACTGCGCGTACAATCTGAACTTGGCCAGAGCCTGGCAACCCGCCCGGAACTGGAAGACATCGAAGCATCGGCACGTTTCTTTGAAGACGACGACGGCCTGCATATTCACTCCTTCTTCTTCTTTGAAGATGCGGAAGATCACGCCGGTAACTCCACTGTGGCATTTACCATCCGTGATGGTCGTCTGTTTACTCTGCGTGAGCGTGAACTGCCCGCTTTTCGTCTGTATCGTATGCGTGCCCGTAGCCAGTCGATGGTAGACGGTAACGCCTACGAGTTGCTGCTGGATCTGTTCGAAACCAAAATCGAACAGTTGGCAGATGAAATTGAAAATATCTATAGCGACCTGGAGCAGTTGAGCCGGGTGATTATGGAAGGGCATCAGGGCGATGAGTACGACGAGGCGCTCTCCACGCTGGCGGAACTGGAAGATATCGGCTGGAAAGTTCGCCTGTGTCTGATGGATACCCAGCGCGCTCTCAACTTCCTGGTGCGTAAAGCGCGTTTACCGGGTGGGCAACTGGAGCAGGCGCGTGAAATCCTGCGCGATATCGAATCCCTGCTGCCGCATAACGAATCCCTGTTCCAGAAGGTGAACTTCCTGATGCAGGCGGCAATGGGTTTTATCAACATCGAGCAGAACCGCATCATCAAAATTTTCTCGGTGGTATCCGTCGTGTTCCTGCCGCCAACGCTGGTTGCTTCCAGCTACGGGATGAACTTTGAGTTTATGCCAGAACTGAAGTGGAGTTTCGGCTACCCTGGCGCGATTATCTTTATGATCCTCGCGGGCCTGGCACCGTATCTGTACTTTAAGCGGAAGAACTGGTTGTAAAAAGAAGGCGGTGGCTTAGCCTGGCTAAGCCACCTGTTATTCAAAGGCTCCAGGTATTTAACCCTTTTACCTCTTTCTCATAAAACCATTTGTTCGTGTTAACAGCAACATAGGCTGCTACGGCAATTCCCAGAATGTTAACGCCAATTAATGCACCAACAAATAGAGATAGAATGCCAAGTAATAGAACTATAATTGCTTTTTTCCATAAGCCCAGAACAAATAAATAGATCCAGGAACAGAAGAAAGCAATGAAATTCATTTGAATAGTTAATCGTTGTCTTACTTTTAATGCTTTAAATGCTGCTTTATATTCTGGTGTTGCTCCCCAGAATCCAGGAAAGCCATGTTGATCATAAAAATTAAATCGGTATTTCCATTTTTCACTTAATGAATCATCGTTCATATATTCCTTACTCATAAATACTCCATAACTATTGTTTTGATGAATCAGTAGGTGCAAGCATTAGCATACTGAAAGTGGAAAAATAACAAATCAAAAAAATCA
>NZ_JBQZXE010000216.1:0-2308 GCF_053555855.1 Shigella sp. SIG3 | reverse complement strand
CCGAAACCAACAGCATTAAGAAAGAGTACATCGATAAATTAATGGTCGAGCGTGAGGCTGAAGCGAAAAAAGCCCGCCAATTGAAGAAAAAGCAGGCTTATAAACCGGATCCTGAAGCGTCATTTAGCTGGTCAGCAAATACGTCGACGCGCGGCAGGCGCTAATGAACAATCAACGCCTGAGATTTTCACTCGTCTGTGTGGACACAATCTTCCCCTCACCCTAACCCTCTCCCCGAAGGGGCGAGGGGACTGTCCGAGCTCTTTTTGGACGTTTTCATCAGTCTGAGGCGTTAATCAGCGTCCCTTCTTTTTACGCCCCGGCGAGGTAAAACGCTTACCGTTGGACGCCGGGCGACCGCCTTTTTCCGCCGTTTTTTCCATCTTAACGACTGGACGTTTGATGCCCGCTGTTTTCGGTTTGGCCTTCGCTTTAGGTTTTGCCTCGGAAGAGGAATTTTCGATGAGCTTAAAGAGGTCGATTAACTCATCGTCGGTTAAATCGCGCCACTCCCCCAGCGGAATGCCGCTTAAGCTGACGTTCATAATGCGCGTACGTTCCAGCTTTTTCACTTCATAGCCGAAATGCTCGCACATGCGCCGGATCTGACGGTTCAGCCCCTGCACTAGGGTAATGCGGAAGACAAACGGCGCTTCTTTTTTGACTTTGCACTTTTTCGTCACCGTCCCGAGGATCGGCACCCCCGCCCCCATACCACGAATAAATTCATCGGTAATCGGTTTATCGACCGTCACCAGATACTCTTTCTCATGATCGTTACCCGCACGGAGGATCTTATTCACCAGATCGCCGTGATTGGTGAGGAAAATCAGCCCCTGGGAGTCTTTATCCAGGCGGCCAATCGGGAACACGCGTTTGCTGTGGTTAACGAAATCGACAATGTTATCGCGCTCGCCATCTTCGGTGGTGCTGACAATACCGACGGGCTTGTTCAGGGCGATAAGTACCAAATCTTCGGCTTCCCGAGGCTCAATCAACTGACCGTTTACTTTCACAATGTCGCCGGGTTTCACCTGATCGCCAATGGTGGCTCGCTTGCCATTAAGGAACACATTGCCTTGCTCGATATAGCGATCCGCTTCGCGGCGTGAGCAAATTCCGCTTTCGCTGATGTATTTATTTAAACGGACTGATGAGTCGGGCAGCATAAATTCTCCTGTAAAACGCGGAATATACCGTACCTCTTAGCGGGGAAAAACAGGGTTATGCGGCAACGTCGAAATTAAATGTGATCTGCCACGCCTTTTATCACAAAAGTGTCTCCGGAAGTACGATGCAAATTTGCCTGGCAAAATAAGGATAATCAACATATTACGAATCGCTGCACACCTGTGCTGATGACTACTACGCAGAGAAACAAATGTGCAAGAGAAAGCGCTATTTCTCCCCATGCAAAGAGTGAAAAATCGCTTTGAAAGGCCCTCATGATGGGGTTATATCAGATCAAGCGGTGAGAAAGCGTATTTGCACAAATGTGCAGAACCAGGAGGCGGCAATGGAAAACAGTGACGATATCCGTTTGATTGTGAAGATTGCCCAACTCTATTACGAACAGGATATGACGCAGGCGCAAATCGCGCGCGAACTGGGTATTTACCGCACCACCATCAGCCGCTTGCTTAAACGAGGCCGCGATCAGGGAATGGTCACCATCGCCATCAACTATGACTACAACGAAAATCTCTGGCTGGAGCAGCAACTGAAGCAAAAGTTTGGCCTGAAAGACGTTGTGGTGGTGTCGGGAAATGATGAGGATGAAGAGACTCAACTGGCGATGATGGGGTTACACGGCGCGCAACTGCTGGATCGCTTGCTGGAGCCTGGCGATATTGTCGGTTTTTCCTGGGGTCGCGCGGTGAGCGCACTGGTTGAAAACTTGCCGCAGGCGGGGCAATCGCGGCAGTTAATCTGCGTACCAATTATTGGCGGACCGTCCGGTAAACTCGAAAGCCGCTATCATGTAAACACATTAACCTACAGCGCGGCAGCGAAGCTGAAAGGGGAATCGCATCTCGCGGATTTTCCGGCTCTGCTGGATAACCCATTAATTCGTAATGGGATCATGCAGTCTCAGCACTTTAAAACCATCTCTGCCTACTGGGATAATCTGGATGTCGCCCTGGTGGGAATTGGCTCACCGGCCATTCGCGACGGCGCTAACTGGCATGCGTTTTATGGTGGTGAAGAGAGTGACGACCTGAATGCCCGCCAGGTTGCTGGCGATATTTGCTCGCGCTTTTTTGATATTCACGGCGCAATGGTTGAAACGAATATGAGCGAAAAAACG
>NZ_JBQZXE010000215.1:0-2323 GCF_053555855.1 Shigella sp. SIG3 | reverse complement strand
GTCACTATCGTTCTCAAAATCGGTGGAGCTGCATGACAAGGTCATCGGGCATTATCTGAACATAAAACACTATCAGTAAGTTGGAGTCATTACCTATCGCCTCGGCAAACAATATTAAAAAGCGAAAACTTTATATTCGTAGCCTGACTACAAAAACATGCATTTCTGACTGCATGATTAAAGTCTTCCTCGGTCGTGATGGTTTACCTGTAAAGGCGGAGTCATGGTAATGACTAAGAAAATAAAATGTGCTTATCACCTTTACAATAAAGAAATTGAAGAAAGCAAAATCATTACAAGACCACTTCATTTCATGCGTGGAGTTATACCAACGACGGAAATGAAAAAATATTGTAGTGAAATCTGTGCCGAAAAAGACCAGATGGCACACGAACTTTAATTAACTGACTATCCGAAACTGAATTTATGCCAGCAATGGCAGGGATTCGCTCAACCTTAATTAAGGAGAAAAACATGATTACCAGTTATGAAGCCACTGTTGTAACTACTGATGACATTGTTCACGAGGTTAATCTGGAAGGAAAGCGTATTGGCTACGTGATTAAGACAGAAAATAAAGAAACCCCATTCACTGTGGTTGATATCGACGGTCCATCAGGCAACGTTAAAACACTTAACGATGGTGTAAAAAAAATGTGTCTGGTGCACATAGGAAAGAATCTGCCCGCAGAAAAAAAAGCCGAATTTCTGGCAACTCTGATTGCAATGAAATTAAAAGGTGAAATCTGAAAAAAAGAAAGCCTGCACACTGTGCAGGCCTGAGTGAAGAACCTGGGACATTTATTCATCACTCGCAGTAATTTTAATCTGAGTTGAGGTTAAAAAACAATGAACACCGATAAACAAGTTTACCCACTGTATTACGAAGCAAAAAATGACAAAGTAAGAAAACGTCTCGGTATTAAAGGCGGTTTTTACTGGGCTGAAGCGAAAAAATTATCCATTGCCATCTCCCGTGGTGCTGTTGCGATTGACGATGCAGGCTACGATGAAGATGACTTTAAAAAACCTGTTCGCGTCAATTTGCCCGTTGTTGATGACCTCCCGCCAGAAGGCGTATTTGATACGGAATTCTGCAACCGTTACGAAAAAGGCGGGGAAGATGGCATCACAATGGTATTTATCGCATCTTCTCCCTCTGTTCAGGACAAACCGGCCAGCACTGACAATACCAACGTCAACGGCGAAGACATGACAGAAATTGAGGAGAACATGCTCCTGCCAGTTTCCGGTCAGGAACTGCCCATTCGCTGGCTTGCGCAACACGGCAGCGAAAAACCGGTAACGCACGTTTCACGCGACGAACTCCAGGCATTACACATTGCTCGGGATGAAGAACTACCAGCTGTTACTGCCCTAGCTGTTTCCCACAAAACCAGCCTGCTCGATCCGCTGGAAATTCGCGATCTCCACAAACTGGTGCGTGATACTGACAGAGTTTTCCCTAATCCAGGCAATTCAAGCCTGGGGCTGATGACTGCTTTTTTCGAAGCATACATGGACGCAGACTACACCGATCGCGGTCTGCTGACAAAAGAGTGGATGAAAGGAAATCGTGTTTCACGCATCACGCGCACGGCTTCCGGCGCTAATGCTGGCGGCGGGAACCTCACCGATCGCGGCGAAGGTTTCGTTCACGATCTGACGTCACTGGCGCGCGACGTAGCCACTGGCGTACTGGCTCGTTCAATGGACGTGGACATTTATAACCTTCATCCGGCACACGCTAAACGTGTCGAGGAAATTATCGCTGAAAATAAACCGCCCTTTTCTGTTTTCCGCGACAAATTCATCACCATGCCTGGCGGGATGGATTATTCCCGCGCCATCGTGGTTGCGTCAGTGAAAGAAGCACCGATTGGTATCGAGGTCATCCCCGCTCACGTCACTGAATATCTGAACAAGGTACTGACTGAAACCGATCATGCCAACCCTGATCCGGAAATCGTGGATATTGCCTGCGGTCGCTCCTCTGCCCCGATGCCGCAACGTGTAACAGAAGAAGGAAAACAGGATGATGAAGAAAAAACGCAGCCATCTGGCGCAATGGCAGATGAACAGGCAACGGCTGAAACAATGGAACCGGATGCAACTGAACATCATCAGAACACGCAGCCGCTGGATGCTCAGTCACAGGTAAATTCTGTTGATGAGAAATATCAGGAACTACGGGCAGAACTCCATGAAGCCCGGAAAAACATTCCGCCCAAAAATCCTGTCGATGCAGACAAATTACTGGCTGCCTTGAGGTAGCCTGAGTTTAACGGACACTCCTTCCTGAAACAGAATGGCATCAGAAGGA
>NZ_JBQZXE010000214.1:0-2344 GCF_053555855.1 Shigella sp. SIG3 | reverse complement strand
TGCCGCATCATCATCAGACTCCGGAACGCCCTCATACACATGTTTAAAACCATCCGGATCACGGCGTCGCGCCGCGTCGATAACCTTAAGCATGGTGTCAGACAGAAACGGATTTTCGTCATAGTTAATTTTGCGGATGAGAGTGCCTTCGGGCGGATCAACAACGAAGTTGCGCCAGACGAAATCAGTAACAAGTCCGGGGTTGAATATGAACCAGCATTCCGAACCCTCTTTACGGATCGTTGGCTCCAGAATTTTCCACTGGTATTCCGTCAGTGCGTGGGCTTCTTCCAGCCACAACACATCGATCCCCTCCAGTGACTTAATTTCTTCGATGTTGCGCCATAATCCATAAAAAACAAATTCCGAGCCAGTAACCCGGTTAATGATTTTGTTGTTCAGAATACGGAAACGGTGCCGCAGACCAAACCTGTCTATCTGAATTTTGAGCAGGGTATACACCGACTCTTCGATTTTATTCTGGATCTGACGGGCACAACAAAAACGCAGGGTGTATTTATTCGACAGAAATATGGCAATGCCAGCGGCATCCCATGATTTTGACGATGACCGACCACCATAAAGCACTTTGTTACGTGCCCGCATAGTCCAGAAACTACGTAAAGCCGGATTCAGCGTCGGTTTGGATGTCAGAGTAGAAGTCATTGAGGTCACGCTCTCCATTGCCATCATCAATACCTGCATCACGGCGAAGACGATCAGCCTCCAGAGACACCTTATCAGTGGCGGCCTTGCGGTAGGCTGTATCAGCAAATATTTTTCCTACCGTCGCAAGCGTGCCAACGATGGACTCAATACGAACTGTATTGCGCATCATTGCTTTCTCGGCGGCGCTGATATTTTCAATCAGCATCTTCCTTTCCTAGTCCCCATTAGCATCTTCCAGCGACACCAACCACCGACCAATATTCTCTGCAGCGACAAGGTTGTTAGCACGAAGGCGAAATAATTCGTCCTCGAGCGTCAACGCTTTAGCGTCCTCTATCACCTCATCTTTGAGCAGAAGGCGACGGGCATAACCACCGTGTTTTAATGCCTGCTGGTTACCGGGTTGGAATGGGTTAGTCGGGGGATCGGTACGCATTCCGCGTATCGGTTTCGTATCCGGTGTAGATTCTGTTTTTAGTTGCGTACTTTTTTGTGTAAGGCCAGTAATGGCAGGCTTTCTGCTGGTACGCACTTTCCTTTTTTGCGTACCATTTTTGCAAACCTGCGTACCGCCACTGCGTGCCCAACCAAGCTTTTTGGCCCTCTTCCTGATAGCCCCTTCTGTAACGCCGTATTTCTCGCCTATATCACGGAGGCTAAGGACTCCGGCCCGGTATGCCGATTCGATGGCCTCCCAGTCCGGTTTTGCCATGATTATGCTTCCTGTGATTTACTGTTATCGTTGCCTGTCACAATAGGTTGCTTTAATTCTTCCTCATCACTCACTCCTGCGACGCTCCGTGGCAGGGCCCCCCACAGGAGTACCTTGTAAATGTAAGGTGTTTAAGCCTAAATTAAGTCGTATCACGGTTAAATAGCAAAGAAAAATTCACAGAAGGAAAGACATTGATGGAGTGGATAAATGCTTTGATGAACTATTTTGTACTTCATCCATATCGCCTATGGGGGCTTCTTTTTATAATAGCGTTCACAAAATCCACTTTACTCATTTCGGCGATATTGCCACCAGCATCAATTATGATGGCCACTGTAATTACAGTCAGCAAGACGACTCTTTCACCATGGGAAGCTGGAATCACGGTCATGAGTGGCGCATGGTGCGGTACTATCGTTAATTACCATCTTGGTATAATAATTGGGCATATCCCTCAACTTGCATGTATAATATCGAGCCGTTCCAATACAATAGAACGGGTTCGCCTTCAGTTGCAAAATAACTCTGTGTCAATACTTTTCACTTCGCGCTTTATCGCCGTGCTGCGTTACATTGCTCCTTTGGTGGCAGGAATGTTGCAACTTCATCCAGTGAAAGTGTATACAGTGAGTCTGATTTCAGCTGCTAGCTGGTCAGCACTTTATGTTGGTAGTTTTAGCTTCGTGTTGCCTTTTTTTAGCTAAACTGCCCATAAAAAGCTCTTGCGAATCCAGCTTCCCCCATTCCTCTGACAACAGAATCTGATTTGAAGGATAATGAGTAAAATTACCGCTACCCCCCAAGGCATTGGATCCTGATGTACTCCTGAAGCATTCTCAATGCTGTCTGGTCGCTGATGATTCCGTCCCGGATACCGAGAACGTTTCGTCCAGCAACTGGAGAGAGTTCGACGGTGGCATCATTGCCCATGCCGGAGGCGCTGGAGGTTTCGGCTGAGGA
>NZ_JBQZXE010000213.1:0-2477 GCF_053555855.1 Shigella sp. SIG3 | reverse complement strand
GCAATAAGTTATGTTTTTAAATTGAGGGCATTATTATGAAAAAAATACCCTGCGTGATGATGCGAGGTGGAACCTCGAGGGGCGCGTTCCTGTTAGCGGAACATTTACCCGAAGATCAAACGCAGCGCGATAAAATATTGATGGCAATTATGGGTTCCGGTAACGATCTGGAAATTGACGGTATTGGCGGCGGTAATCCACTGACCAGTAAAGTCGCCATTATTAGCCGTTCCAGCGATCCGCGTGCTGATGTCGATTATCTGTTTGCTCAAGTTATCGTCCATGAGCAACGTGTCGATACCACGCCTAACTGCGGCAATATGCTGTCTGGCGTAGGGGCATTCGCCATTGAAAATGGTTTGATTGCAGCGACTTCGCCAGTTACCCGTGTACGTATCCGCAACGTCAATACGGGTACGTTCATCGAAGCTGATGTGCAAACGCCAAATGGTGTTGTCGAGTACGAGGGTAGCGCCAGAATTGACGGCGTACCGGGTACTGCCGCACCGGTTGCGCTCACTTTCCTGAATGCCGCTGGAACGAAAACCGGAAAAGTTTTCCCGACTGATAATCAGATTGATTATTTTGACGATGTCCCGGTGACCTGTATCGATATGGCGATGCCAGTCGTCATTATTCCGGCTGAATATCTGGGAAAAACAGGTTATGAATTACCGGCGGAACTGGATGCCGACAAAGCATTATTAGCCCGCATTGAATCTATCCGGCTACAAGCGGGTAAAGCAATGGGCTTAGGTGATGTCAGTAATATGGTTATCCCTAAACCTGTGCTTATTTCTCCAGCGCAGAAAGGCGGGGCAATTAATGTGCGTTATTTTATGCCGCATTCTTGCCATCGCGCGCTGGCGATAACCGGTGCTATTGCTATTTCCAGTAGTTGTGCATTGGAAGGCACCGTCACCCGACAAATCGTCCCTTCTGTAGGATATGGCAATATCAATATTGAACACCCCAGTGGTGCGCTCGACGTTCATTTAAGTAATGAAGGTCAGGATGCCACGACGTTACGCGCATCTGTTATTCGGACAACCAGAAAAATATTTTCCGGTGAAGTTTATCTTCCCTGAAAAAATTCGTTGTCAGGATAAGGACAATCAATAAAGGACTTCTGTATGAGTCATACAGAAAGAACAGGATTTTAAATGAATAAGAAATCGTTATGGAAGCTAATTCTGATATTAGCGATCCCATGTATTATTGGTTTTATGCCAGCTCCGGCAGGATTAAGCGAACTGGCGTGGGTGCTTTTTGGTATTTACCTGGCGGCCATTGTGGGTCTGGTTATCAAGCCTTTCCCGGAACCTGTCGTACTGTTAATTGCCGTTGCTGCCTCAATGGTGGTGGTCGGTAACTTATCCGACGGTGCGTTTAAGACCACCGCCGTATTAAGCGGTTACTCTTCAGGTACTACCTGGCTGGTGTTCTCGGCGTTTACCTTAAGCGCCGCATTTGTGACCACCGGTTTAGGTAAACGTATTGCCTATCTGCTGATTGGTAAAATCGGTAACACCATGCTGGGTCTGGGTTACGTTACGGTATTCCTCGATCTGGTACTGGCTCCGGCAACACCGTCTAACACCGCGCGTGCGGGCGGCATTGTGTTACCGATCATCAACAGCGTGGCGGTGGCTTTGGGGTCCGAACCGGAAAAAAGTCCGCGTCGTGTCGGACATTACCTGATGATGTCCATTTACATGGTCACCAAAACCACCAGCTATATGTTCTTTACCGCAATGGCGGGGAACATTCTGGCGCTGAAAATGATCAACGACATTCTGCACCTGCAAATTAGCTGGGGTGGATGGGCGCTGGCCGCCGGATTGCCGGATTGCCGGATTGCCGGATTGCCGGATTGCCGGATTGCCGGGCATCATTATGCTGCTGGTCACCCCGCTGGTAATTTACACCATGTATCCACCAGAAATTAAAAAGGTGGATAACAAAACCATCTCTAAAGCGGGCCTTGCCGAACTGGGACCGATGAAAATCCGCGAAAAAATGCTGCTCGGTGTCTTTGTGCTGGCGCTACTGGGCTGGATTTTCAGTAAGTCTCTGGGGGTTGATGAATCCACTGTGGCAATCGTTGTTATGGCGACCATGCTGCTGCTGGGTATCGTTACCTGGGAAGACGTGGTTAAAAATAAAGGCGGCTGGAATACCTTAATCTGGTACGGCGGTATTATCGGCTTAAGCTCCTTATTATCGAAAGTTAAATTTTTCGAATGGTTAGCTGAAGTCTTTAAAAATAACCTGGCATTTGATGGTCACGGTAACGTTGCTTTCTTCGTTATTATTTTCCTCAGCATCATCGTGCGTTATTTCTTCGCTTCCGGTAGTGCCTATATCGTTGCTATGTTACCTGTATTTGCCATGCTGGCGAACGTCTCCGGCGCACCGTTAATGTTAACCGCGCTGGCACTGTTGTTCTCCAACTCCTATGGCGGCATGGTTACTCA
>NZ_JBQZXE010000212.1:0-2499 GCF_053555855.1 Shigella sp. SIG3 | reverse complement strand
AAAAGCGTGGTATTTGGTTCGCTGCTGGCGCTGGTGATTTATCTCTTCTGGCTCTATTGCACGATGGGGAATATTCCGCGCGAAAGCTTTAAGGCGATAATCTCCTCAGGCGGCAACGTTGATTCGCTGGTGAAATCGTTCCTCGGCACCAAACAGCACGGCATTATCGAGTTTTGCCTGCTGGTGTTCTCTAACTTAGCTGTTGCCAGTTCGTTCTTTGGTGTCACGCTGGGGTTGTTCGATTATCTGGCGGACCTGTTTAAGATTGATAACTCCCACGGCGGGCGTTTCAAAACCGTGCTGTTAACCTTCCTGCCACCTGCGTTGTTGTATCTGATCTTCCCGAACGGCTTTATTTACGGGATCGGCGGTGCCGGGCTGTGCGCCACCATCTGGGCGGTCATTATTCCCGCAGTGCTTGCAATCAAAGCTCGCAAGAAGTTTCCCAATCAGATGTTCACGGTCTGGGGCGGCAATCTTATTCCGGCGATTGTCATTCTCTTTGGTATAACCGTGATTTTGTGCTGGTTCGGCAACGTCTTTAACGTGTTACCTAAATTTGGCTAAATCCTTCAAGAAGCCAGCCATTCGCTGGCTTCTTGCCTCTCAGGAAATCACTTATGTCCAAATGGCAACTCGCCTTATCCTCCTTCACCACGTATGCTTTGCGTCACCTTACTATCAGGACGCTTTAGCCCATGTCCCGCTTTTTGATTTGTAGTTTTGCCCTGGTTTTACTTTATCCCGCCGGGATTGATATGTACCTCGTTGGTTTACCGCGCATCGCCGCCGATCTCAATGCCAGCGAAGCGCAGTTGCATATTGCGTTCTCCGTATATCTGGCGGGGATGGCAGCTGCGATGCTATTTGCCGGTAAAGTGGCCGATCGTTCAGGGAGAAAGCCGGTCGCCATACCCGGCGCGGCGCTATTTATTATTGCCTCGGTGTTCTGTTCACTGGCTGAAACCAGCACGTTATTTCTTGCAGGCCGATTTCTACAGGGGTTGGGCGCAGGCTGTTGTTACGTGGTGGCGTTCGCCATTTTGCGCGACACGCTGGATGATCGACGTCGGGCTAAAGTGCTGTCATTACTCAACGGTATTACCTGCATCATTCCGGTGTTAGCGCCAGTGCTCGGACATCTGATTATGCTTAAATTCCCGTGGCAGAGTCTGTTCTGGGCGATGGCAATGATGGGCATCGCGGTACTGATGTTGTCTTTGTTTATTTTAAAAGAAACGCGCCCAGCGTCCCCCGCTGCTTCGGACAAACCACGAGAAAATAGCGAGTCGCTGCTTAATCGTTTTTTCCTCAGCCGTGTTGTTATCACCACCCTCAGCGTTTCGGTGATCCTCACTTTCGTCAATACATCGCCGGTATTGCTGATGGAAATCATGGGGTTTGAGCGCGGAGAATACGCCACCATTATGGCGCTGACCGCTGGCGTCAGCATGACCTTTTCATTCTCGACGCCATTTGCGCTGGGAATTTTTAAGCCACGTACGTTGATGATCACCTCGCAGGTGTTATTCCTTGCGGCGGGGATCACCCTTGCCGTTTCACCTTCCCATGCGGTTTCTCTGTTTGGTATCACGCTGATTTGCGCCGGTTTCTCGGTAGGTTTTGGCGTAGCGATGAGTCAGGCGTTAGGACCATTTTCATTACGCGCGGGCGTAGCCAGCTCGACCTTAGGTATTGCGCAGGTTTGCGGTTCGTCACTGTGGATTTGGCTGGCCGCGGTGGTTGGTATCGGCGCATGGAATATGCTGATCGGGATTCTGATTGCCTGTAGCATAGTGAGCCTGTTGCTGATTATGTTCGTCGCGCCTGGACGCCCCGTTGCCGCTCATGAAGAAATCCATCACCACGCTTGATCTCAATCTGCTGCTCTGTCTGCAACTGCTGATGCAGGAGCGCAGCGTGACCAAAGCGGCGAAGCGGATGAACGTGACCCCTTCAGCGGTGAGTAAGTCGCTGGCAAAGTTAAGAGCGTGGTTTGACGACCCGCTCTTTGTGAACTCACCGCTGGGGCTGTCGCCCACACAGCTAATGGTCAGCATGGAGCAAAATCTGGCGGAATGGATGCAAATGAGCAATCTGCTGCTGGATAAACCGCACCACCAGACACCGCGCGGCCTGAAGTTTGAGTTGGCGGCGGAATCGCCGCTGATGATGATCATGCTTAATGCGCTGTCGAAACGGATCTACCAACGTTACCCGCAGGCGACCATCAAACTACGTAACTGGGATTACGATTCCTTAGATGCCATTACTCGTGGTGAAGTGGATATTGGTTTTTCCGGTCGCGAAAGCCATCCTCGCTCGCGGGAGCTGTTAAGCTCGCTACCGTTAGCCATTGATTATGAAGTGCTGTTTAGTGATGTACCCTGCGTCTGGTTACGCAAAGATCATCCGGCACTGCATGAAACGTGGAATCTGGACACCTTTTTACGTTATCCGCATATCAGCATTTGCTGGGAACAGAGCGACACCTGGGTG
>NZ_JBQZXE010000211.1:0-2506 GCF_053555855.1 Shigella sp. SIG3 | reverse complement strand
CTTATTGCGATATGGTTACATTAAGGACAAAGCATCTCTAATGACTTTAGCTCAACGATTAATAACATTTTTTCATTAATTTAAGTTGGCTAAATGCAGTTAAAATTTTTAACGACCAGCCCCCCAAAATCGTCGCTTCCATTTTCCGGAGTAATAATGAAGCATGAATTATCAAGTATGAAGGCATTTGTCATACTGGCAGAGTCCAGTTCATTTAACAATGCCGCTAAATTACTCAATATTACGCAACCTGCATTAACGCGAAGAATAAAAAAGATGGAGGAAGATTTACATATTCAACTATTTGAGCGTACAACTCGCAAGGTTACGTTAACAAAAGCAGGAAAAAGGTTGCTCCCGGAGGCGCGGGAATTAATAAAGAAATTCGATGAAACGCTTTTTAATATTCGTGATATGAATGCTTATCATCGTGGTATGGTGACATTAGCGTGTATTCCGACCGCAGTATTTTATTTTTTACCGCTGGCAATCGGTAAATTTAATGAGCTGTATCCCAATATTAAAGTGCGGATTCTGGAACAAGGCACGAATAATTGCATGGAATCGGTGCTGTGTAACGAATCAGACTTTGGCATAAACATGAACAACGTCACAAATTCATCCATTGATTTTACCCCACTGGTCAACGAGCCATTCGTGCTGGCCTGTCGGCGTGACCATCCATTGGCCAAAAAGTAGCTTGTAGAATGGCAGGAGTTAGTGGGTTACAAAATGATTGGCGTACGTTCCTCCAGCGGCAACCGATTGTTGATAGAACAACAGCTAGCCGACAAGCCCTGGAAGCTGGACTGGTTTTACGAAGTGCGTCATCTTTCGACGTCATTAGGACTAGTGGAGGCAGGACTGGGGATTTCGGCGCTTCCTGGTCTGGCAATGCCCCATGCGCCCTATTCTTCGATTATTGGTATCCCACTGGTGGAACCCGTTATACGTCGGACATTGGGGATTATTCGCCGCAAAGATGCCGTGCTTTCTCCGGCAGCTGAACGCTTTTTTGCCTTGCTGATTAATTTGTGGACTGACGATAAAGACAATTTGTGGACCAATATCGTCGAACGCCAGAGACATGCGTTACAGGAGATAAGTTAATACACCGGCGCAGGAGAGACTGCGCCGGTTAAATCAGCGGTTAGTGTGCGTTAACCACCACCCACATTGGTCCCTGCCCGACCGCATAGCGGCCTTTTTCATGCAGTAGCCCCTGCTCGCCAACAATTTCGTATACCGAGATGTGGTGAGATTTTTGCCCAGCGGCAATCAGATACTTGCCGCTGTAATCAACATTGAAGCCGCGCGGCTGGGTTTCCGTTGGCTGGAAGCCTTCTTTACTCAACACGCTGCCATCTTCCGAAACGCTGAAAACGGTAATCAGAGTGGCGGTACGGTCGCAGGCGTATAAATGGCGACCATCCGGGGTGATATGAATATCAGCCGCCCAACGGGTGTCGGAGAAGTTTTCCGGCATCATATCCAGCGTCTGGACACATTCGATATTGCCGTGCGGATCTTTCAGTTCCCAGACATCCACTGAGCTGTTTAACTCATTGACGCAATACGCATATTGTTCGTTTGGATGGAATACCATATGACGCGGGCCGGCCCCTTCAACGGTAGTCACTTCCGCAGGGTCCTGCGCCACCAGATGACCATCATCGCTGACCGTAAACAGGCAAATGCGATCTTGCTTTAATGCCGGAACCCACAGCGTACGGTTGTCCGGTGAGATATTGGCGGAATGGCAACCGTCCAGCCCCTCGACTACATCGACGACGCCCACTGGCAGGCCATCTTCCAGACGCGTTACGCTCACGTTACCCGCATTGTAAGAAGCTACAAAGACAAACTGCCCCTGGTGATCGGTGGAAATATGCGTCGGACTACCCGGCAGCACAGACTCTGCGGCAAAGGTCAGTGCGCCATCGTCCGGGGCAATACGATACGCCAGGACGCGAAACTCAGGGCGAACACCAACATAGAGATAACGTTTGTCCGGGCTGACCACCATCGGCTGCACCTGCCCCGGCACATCGACAACCTGTGTCAGCGTCAGTGCGCCTTCATGATTCAGGTTCCAGACGTGAATTTGCTGGCTCTCAGGGCTGGCGATATAAACTGTTTGCTTCATGAACACACCTCAAAAATGATAAATCCCTTATCTTTCATACATATAACAACACTTACTGGATAAAAAACAGACAACAAAACACGATAAAATACAATATCGCACATCAATTAAATCAATAAGTTAGCACTCCATTTCGAATGGCATATTACTAAAATATTAGTCACCGACACGAATTTGACAATGCCACAGATATTTTCGCGACTATTCAGGGAGTATGACTCTCCCCGCTTTTGTTTACCTGTATCAACGACCGTAAACACTATGCCATAACAACTTCTGGCCAACTTCCCATTCGCTCAACAATCAACTCACTTCCGGCACAAATAAACGCATTACGTTGTAGATCGGTATTCTGGTCAT
>NZ_JBQZXE010000210.1:0-2802 GCF_053555855.1 Shigella sp. SIG3 | reverse complement strand
CCAGCATCGGCGGCGTATCGACAATCACCAGATCGTAATGGTCGTTCGCCCATTCCAGTAATTGACGCATCCGATCGCGCATCAGCAGTTCAGACGGGTTAGGTGGCACCTGACCGCGAGTAATCACATCAAAGCCTCCTTTGCCAAAATGCTGGATCACTTTGTTGAGCTCATCTTTACCTGCCAGATATTCCGACAAGCCATGTTCATTACTCACGGTAAACAGGTTATGCGAATAACCACGGCGTAAGTCGGCATCAATAAATAACACTTTTTGATCGGACTGGGCGATCACCGCTGCCAGAGTTGAACTGACAAACGTTTTACCACTGTCTGGCGTCGCACCGGTGATCATCAGAATGTTATTCTCAGTCTCCATCATAGCGAAATGCAGACTGGTTCGTAGCGCACGTACGGCTTCCACAGCAGAATCCGCCGGGTTATCCACCGCCAGGAAGGGGATATTTTTAGTACGATGGCGCTGCTGATTAGAAAATAAATTTTTCTTACGCAGACGGGTGCGTTTATCCAGCCACTCGGACATTGGGATAGTGGAATAAACGCTGATGCCGTGCTCTTCCAGTTGTTCCGGGGCTTCTACACCACGACGCAACATCGCACGCGCCAGCACGGCACTCACCGAAATAAACAGGCCAAGAATAAAACCAAGCACCACATTCAACGCTTTTTTCGGTTTCACTGGCTGCGGCTGAGTGACTGCCGGGTCGATAATCCGCACGTTACCAATGGCACTGGATTTCGAAATACTCAACTCCTGCTGGCGGTTAAGTAATTGCAGATATACCGCACGGCCCGCTTCTACGTCACGACTTAAACGCAACACTTCCTGTTGGGTGGAAGGCATTGCCGATACCCGCTTATTCAGGCGTTTGCGTTCTTGCTCCAGCGTCTGGCGTTTTTCCAGCAGCGCACGATAAGTTGGGTGATCTTTCTTATACAGCTGGGAGATCTCTGCCTCGCGGAAGGTCAGCTCATTGAGTTGATTATCAACGTTCACAATCTGCTCAAGAACGGCTTTGGCTTCCAGGTTAAGGTCAACCGAATCGCGCTGCTGGCGATAAACGTTGAGTTTTTCTTCCGCCTGGTCCAGCTCGCTGCGCACTTCAGGTAACTGGTGCTGTAAGAATTCAAGGCTTTGTGAATCCTGCGCCGCCTGGCGAGCGATATTCTGTTGCAAATAGTTGTTAGCGATGCTGTTCAGAATACGAGTAATCAACTGGGGATCATCACCAGTCATGGTAAGTTCCAGCATCCCGCTTTCTTTACTGCGTTCGCTAACGGTAAAGGTTTCCTGCAATGTGTTAATCGCTTCCAGTTCGGTACGCTGGCTCAGGACAAACTGTGTTCCTGGTTTGGCCTTAATGTCCGCGATAGTCAGCGCAACGCCATCTTTTTCCAGACGCTGGCCGACCATACCATTGACGGTGAACTCTTCACCTTCCAGTGTATAGTGGCCGTTTTCCCCAACCGTGAGTGTCAGTTGCTGATCCTGACCATTCAGTTGTGGAATATGCATCCAGCTGATCGCCAGCTCACCTGGTTTTTCTTTGGTTAATCTCGCCCAGCCGCGACCCACAATCGGAAAATACTTCTGCTCAACTATGTCGCGCAGATTCAGTTCAGCAATGGTTTTACCGAGAATCATGCGCGATTGCAGCAGTTGGATCTCCGGTGCAGACTCGGGCGATGAGTTAGGGAGCATATCGCTCAGGCCGCTGAGAATGGCGTTGCCCTGTTTTTGCTCAACCTGGACCAGAGTATCTGCCTGATAAATTGGTGTGCTTAACAGCGAGTAAGCGACAGCGATCAGCGTGAATAACGCGGTCACGCTGATAATAAACTTACGGTGATCCCATAACTCGCCGACCAGACGAAGCAGATCGATCTCATTTTCCTGAGTGCTGCCTAGTGGCGTATTCATATTTTTAGTTGTCATCGTATTTTATAAACTCAAATTACCGGCTGAGGCGCTTCGCCCATTCCTGACTGGCGCGCTCCAACATACCGTAGACATGTTCAAATGCGTCCTGACTTTTACGATAGGGATCCGGGATCTCTTTCTGTTCCAGCCATTGCCCAAACAGCATTGTCTTCCCGCGGACCTCGGGAGCAATTGCGGTAACCTGAGCAATATGTTCCGACTCCATTGCCAGAATCAGATCGTAATTTCGTGCCATCTCAGCAGTGAGCTTACGTCCAGCATGTCCTTCAAGAGATACGCCATGATTAGCGGCAACATCTGCCGCTGTCGCATCTGCAGGGTGTTTTACCAGACCATGAACACCTGCCGATTTGACTTTTACGCCCGGCAGACGTTTACGCAGCAAGCGCTCGCCAATGGGCGAACGGCAAATGTTGCCGGTACAAACCACTAGGATTGAGTTAAATTTTAGTTGGGCCATGTTTGAATCCACCGTGAAGTCTCTGTCAGGTCATGCACCCCGGAAATCGTCGGTACCAGCAGAGAAATCACACGGTTCCAACGAGCCAGCGGCGCGGTAGTGACATAAACAATGTCGTAAGGTTCAAGCTGGAATTCCGTTCCGAGTATCATTGCCGATGCGTCCTTCGCATTCAGCTGATAAATATTGGCGATTTTGCCATTCTGCTTGTTTTGCGTTGCACGAATAACAAAAATCCCCGTCGCATCAGCGACATCCTGATTCATACCCTCAGCGTTACCCAGCGCTTCTGCCAGGGTCATACCGCTGCGGTCCATTTTCAGCGTGCTCTGTTTACCCACTTCACCCATCACGAAGACTTTCAGATCATCGTTGCGCG
>NZ_JBQZXE010000209.1:0-2827 GCF_053555855.1 Shigella sp. SIG3 | reverse complement strand
GCTCAGGTCAGGCTATGGGGGCTTTTGGCTCGCTCTTTATATTAGATGAGGTCTCACATTTTTCAGTCAAAACTCATCGTCTAATAGCCCATAGCCAGACCACCAGTCCCAGCTTTAGCAGGAAGACCACGAGATAGACTTTGTGTAGGTCCATTTGGCCCTCCTACTTTCTGTATTCACGAACTAGATTACTAGTACAAAATAAAGGCCAGACATCCAGTTCGGAAGTCTGACCAATAGTCGTTATTGTTAGTTAGCTTCTTTAGTGAAGCTCAGGCGTTTGACTACAGGCAGGACAGCAGTAGCCGAGCCAGTACCCATCTTGATGGTCGTAGCAGCTTCAGCTACAACAAACACCTTGCCGAGAATCTCAAGGTCGTGAGACTGGGAGTCTCCATCACGTGAAAGGACCACAGTAATGCTCTCGCCATCGTGACGGAAGCAACCGAAGCTCAGAGCCGTAAAACGCTTAGCCATCATGAACACGCCACGGTCTTCACCGTTGTAATAGGCGACGTCAGTCCCCAGCATATCGACGATAGCGTCTTCACCACCGAAGCCCTGCTTAGCAGCCAGACGGGAGAGAGCCTTGAGGTGTGACTCATGGGCGATAATGCCGTAGTCAGAAACCTCAGAACCGAAAGAAGACTCCGTGTTCTCGTACAGGGCATCCATGATAGCGTCAGCCTTAGCGGTCAGGCTACCAGTCAGGGCCGGAAGTTCTACGGTCTTCAGCAGCTTTGAGGACTCCAGCACGTCAACCATCTTAGAGTTAATGGTACGAATCACGTTATCGCAGATGTTCAGTGCGTCCTGCTGGAGCGTCCCCTGAGTGAAACCAGTGGTCGACTTCTGGTCCCAAAGCTTTGTTTGGTGAGACACGAGGATCGCCTGTTCAATCGGCTCAACGGTGATTTCAGCGCCAGACGGAGCGGTCACAACTTCAGGTCGCTTACCACCACGGACAGGGACCAGCACAGAGCGGTCAGCCAGAGTGTGAGCAATGATTGGAGTCGGTAAGCTGTTACGGGTCGGCAGGACTTCTACAGGGAACGGGATGTTATCTTGAGCGTCTTTAAGTACACCGTTCAGCATAGCCTTAACAGTCTTAGCTAACTGGAGGGCATAGACCTGAGGGTCGGCGTTAGTCGGAAGGCCCTCATTAACCTGAAGGTTGTCGTTGTCGGTGATATGAACAGGCTCAATGCCAAACTGGAAAGCGTTTTTAGTCATATTCATTATAATTAATCTCCTTGAGTCAAATACTTGAAGTCCCTAACAGGCAGTCAGGGACCGTGTGTTCTCAGATGAGGGACGCTTGCTTACAAGCTGTCCATCCAGTTACCGCCTGACTCAAGGTCAGCGACGATAGCGGCACGTGAGCGACCAGCGGAATGAGTAGCGCTGCGGAGGTTTTCACCATAGGTCCGGCGTTCAGCTTTGACCTGTTCGCGGCGCTGTAGCTCTTTTTGCCATTCGTCTTCGGTCATGAACATTTCGCGGGTACGCTCTTTCTGAGACGCTAGCTCTTTAGCGATACGCTCAGCTTCAGCTCGTTTGTTCATCTGGCGGCGTTGGTAGGCGGTCATCAGGTCATTACTGAAGAAGTTACCAATGGTCACGCCAGCTTCAGCCAGAGCTTCCAGTAACTCCATCGCCTCGCGGCTGGTGGACGGTAAGCCTGACAGGTAGCCCGGAATGAGGGTCTTGATAGCGAGCGACAACGGATAGGACTGACCGTCCAGACTCACAGTGTTTTCATAAAGGTTGATGTCGGTGACTGACAGCTTCCAGTTGTTGTTGTTGAACATCATAGGTAATTCTCCTCTTGAGAGTTGAGACTATCGGTATCGCAGGCACAGTAAGGCCTACGGGTCTCCCCGCATCGGTCATCTCAAAAGGTGTTTAAATTAGGTATTGAGTAGGTGAGCTACTAACGGTTAAGCGGCAGTTTCATAGCGACCAGTTGGGCTATTAGCTCGTCTCGGGATTGGTGCTGGCGGGTCTCATCTTCCGGGTCTAGACCAAGCTCTCTGAGGAGGACTTCAGTCCGGTAGCCACGGTAACGGAGAGTCATGCGCCCCTCAGGTGTGCGCGGGTCAATCATCATCTTAGATTCCCTCCACCTTACCGGATTGTGCCAGCTTCAGGAGGTGCTCTTGCTTCTGCTGGTCGGTGCCAGTGAATGCAATAAGGATGCCTCGCATCTTGTCAACCATCTCAGGCTTACCGAAGACCTCCAGCCCCTTAGCGTTGAACCGGAAGTTATACCCACCTGCTGAGAACTTCTGGTCTGACGGCTTAATGATACGAAAGCAGTCGGAATACTTCGGATTTACAGACCACTCGTTACTGATTGGGTTCTTACGAAAGAGGCCACGATGCTGGAGAAGTGCGGTCATTAGCTTCTGAGCGGGCAGACCATAGGTTTTGCAGTAGTCGCCCCAAGTCACGCCTCGGCGGTTAGCGGACTGAATGGCTGCTCGCTTCTTCTGGTCTTCCAGTTGAAGGACTCGACGCTCTAACGTCTGAATATGGTCGTAACACTTGGCGCGGAGGTGAACGGAATAGCCAGCGACCAGAATGAAAGTATGCTTACGGTCGAGACGATACAGCGGCTGCTGTTTCCCCTGCGCGTTTAGATAGACATCTTCAGTCACCCCGATATGACTGCTCAGTTTTGAGCACTGCTCAGTTTTGAGCGCGTTAAGCTCCTCAGCCATATTGCGAATATCACGCAGGACATTTCGGTGCTCCTTGCCTGTCAGCTCAGCAATTTCAACTGAGGTCATGGAGACAAGCTGGTCGAGGTTTGAACCGCCCCGGG
>NZ_JBQZXE010000208.1:0-2873 GCF_053555855.1 Shigella sp. SIG3 | reverse complement strand
ATCAGTATTTTTACATCATTACGTCCGGGTCATTGTCGGTTTATCTCCTTTTACTTGTGGTAATTGAGGGATAACAACAAAAAAGGTGAGTTTTGCGACTCACCTTTTTTATTTGTTTCTTATTCAGAATCGATATCTTTTAAATCATCCTGAATCGCTTGCGCGTTCGGATTTTCCTGCGGTTTGAGTTCGCCGCCATTAGCGATGAAATCATGACGCTGGAAGTACGCTTCGCGCACCATAATATAAGGATCGGACGACTGACGCAGCAGACCATCGGAATCCAGCAGCTGAGCGCGGGTTTCGATCCCTTCAAGCGTCCATTTACCCACAGACATCGGCCAGGTCAGCCAGGAAAGAACCGGGTAAAGACCATCCGCCATATCACCACCGTCATCACGCAGCGTGAAGCTACCGTAGAACGGTAACTGAACGTAAGGCCCATAACCCACGCCATAATGACCAAGCGTACTACCGAAGCGGTGAGGTTCAGTCCGTTGCAGTTTCGGGTTCGCCATCCCTGCAACATCAATAAAGCCGCCCATCCCCAAAATGGTGTTCAGGAAAAAGCGGGTAAAGTGGACCATCCCCTGATAAGGGTCGCCCTGCAAGAAGTAGTTAACCATCACCGCAGGTTCTTCAAGGTTGCCAGTAAAGTTGCTCAAACCATTACGCACCGGTTGCGGAACATAATCACGCCAGGCGACAGCGACCGGTCGAACAATATACGGGTCTAATACGTTGAAGTTGAAGTTGTACATGGTGCGGTTGAACCCTTCTAACGGGTCAGAACGCCCTTGCTGATCTGTACCGGAACTCGCACACCCCACCAGAAGCGTAGTTCCCAGAGCAAGCGCCGACAGGCGAAGCTTCATAAATGTCTCCCTGTTTTTTTATGGCTTATGCAGTTTGCCATCCATGACGGAACGATACCGTATCCGCCTGTTTAGGTGTGGGCGATTGTAACAGCACGTCAACTGATGTCCAGACGCCCTGATTTGCTGATTTGATCATAGCCTGGTAATCGCCGCCCTGTAGGCTACTTGATTCTATAGAAACAGAAAAAGGCAAACGCAACCTTTTCTACATTTTCAGAGTAACTCCCGCCAGTTGCGAGCAAAAAAGCCGCTACGCTTTAGCTATACGTGCTAATTCAAGAGAAGAGACCATGGACAACGACAAAATTGATCAACACAGCGACGAAATTGAAGTTGAGAGCGAAGAAAAAGAGCGCGGCAAAAAAATAGAAATAGATGAAGACCGACTCCCCTCCCGAGCGATGGTAATTCATGAGCATATCCGCCAGGATGGTGAAAAAGAGCTAGAACGCGACGCAATGGCGCTACTGTGGTCAGCCATTGCGGCGGGTCTGTCGATGGGCGCTTCGTTACTGGCAAAAGGGATATTTCATGTCGAACTGGAAGGTGTGCCGGGCAGCTTCTTGCTGGAGAATCTCGGTTATACCTTTGGTTTTATTATCGTCATAATGGCCCGCCAGCAATTATTTACCGAAAACACCGTGACTGCGGTACTACCCGTCATGCAAAAACCGACAATGAGCAACGTTGGCTTACTTATGCGGTTATGGGGAGTCGTGCTGCTGGGTAATATTCTCGGGACTGGTATTGCTGCGTGGGCATTTGAATATATGCCTATCTTCAATGAAGAAACTCGCGATGCATTTGTCAAAATCGGCATGGATGTGATGAAGAACACCCCCAGCGAGATGTTTGCCAACGCGATCATTTCCGGCTGGCTGATCGCCACTATGGTATGGATGTTTCCTGCAGCAGGTGCGGCAAAGATTGTGGTGATTATATTGATGACCTGGCTTATTGCCCTGGGTGACACCACCCATATCGTGGTCGGTTCTGTTGAAATCCTCTATCTGGTGTTTAACGGTACGCTGCACTGGAGCGATTTCATCTGGCCCTTCGCACTACCTACTTTAGCGGGGAACATCTGCGGCGGCACCTTTATCTTCGCGTTAATGAGTCATGCACAGATTCGTAACGACATGAGCAACAAGCGTAAAGCAGAAGCACGCCAAAAAGCAGAACGTGCGGAAAACATTAAGAAAAATGATAAAAACCCAGCATAAATGGCGAGGGTTTAAGCAATCGAGCGGCAGCGTACTTACCCCGCAGTCCATTAGCGGGTATACTCATGCCGCATTGTCCTCTTAGTTAAATGGATATAACGAGCCCCTCCTAAGGGCTAATTGCAGGTTCGATTCCTGCAGGGGACACCATTTATCAGTTCGCTCCCATCCGTACCAGTCCGCAAAATCCCCTGAATATCAAGCCTTCCGTATATTCACAGTTCGTCATGGTTCGCGTCAGATCGTTGACAGCCGCACTCCATGACGGGTAAAAAGTGGATAAAATAATTTTACCCACCGGATTTTTACCCATGCTCACCGTTAAGCAGATTGAAGCAGCAAAGCCGAAAGAAAAACCATACCGCCTTCTCGATGGTAATGGCCTGTACCTTTATGTCCCTGTATCCGGGAAAAAGGTATGGCAGCTTCGCTACAAGATTGACGGTAAGGAGAAAATCCTGACCGTCGGAAAATATCCGCTTATGACTTTGCAGGAGGCAAGGGATAAAGCATGGACTGCGAGGAAAGACATCTCGGCTGGCATCGATCCGGTAAAGGCGAAAAAGGCTTCGTCTAACAACAATTCATTTAGTGCGATTTACAAGGAATGGTACGAACACAAGAAGCAAGTCTGGTCAGTAGGGTATGCGACTGAACTTGCAAAAATGTTTGATGACGACATTTTACCCATCATCGGCGGCCTTGAGATTCAGGATATTGAGCCGATGCAACTGCTGGAAGTAATCCGCAGATTTGAAGATCGCGGTGCAAT
>NZ_JBQZXE010000207.1:0-2936 GCF_053555855.1 Shigella sp. SIG3 | reverse complement strand
GAAACATCTTCGGGTTGTGAGGTTAAGCGACTAAGCGTACACGGTGGATGCCCTGGCAGTCAGAGGCGATGAAGGACGTGCTAATCTGCGATAAGCGTCGGTAAGGTGATATGAACCGTTATAACCGGCGATTTCCGAATGGGGAAACCCAGTGTGATTCGTCACACTATCATTAACTGAATCCATAGGTTAATGAGGCGAACCGGGGGAACTGAAACATCTAAGTACCCCGAGGAAAAGAAATCAACCGAGATTCCCCCAGTAGCGGCGAGCGAACGGGGAGCAGCCCAGAGCCTGAATCAGTGTGTGTGTTAGTGGAAGCGTCTGGAAAGGCGTGCGATACAGGGTGACAGCCCCGTACACAAAAATGCACATACTGTGAGCTCGATGAGTAGGGCGGGACACGTGGTATCCTGTCTGAATATGGGGGGACCATCCTCCAAGGCTAAATACTCCTGACTGACCGATAGTGAACCAGTACCGTGAGGGAAAGGCGAAAAGAACCCCGGCGAGGGGAGTGAAAAAGAACCTGAAACCGTGTACGTACAAGCAGTGGGAGCACGCTTAGGCGTGTGACTGCGTACCTTTTGTATAATGGGTCAGCGACTTATATTCTGTAGCAAGGTTAACCGAATAGGGGAGCCGAAGGGAAACCGAGTCTTAACTGGGCGTTAAGTTGCAGGGTATAGACCCGAAACCCGGTGATCTAGCCATGGGCAGGTTGAAGGTTGGGTAACACTAACTGGAGGACCGAACCGACTAATGTTGAAAAATTAGCGGATGACTTGTGGCTGGGGGTGAAAGGCCAATCAAACCGGGAGATAGCTGGTTCTCCCCGAAAGCTATTTAGGTAGCGCCTCGTGAATTCATCTCCGGGGGTAGAGCACTGTTTCGGCAAGGGGGTCATCCCGACTTACCAACCCGATGCAAACTGCGAATACCGGAGAATGTTATCACGGGAGACACACGGCGGGTGCTAACGTCCGTCGTGAAGAGGGAAACAACCCAGACCGCCAGCTAAGGTCCCAAAGTCATGGTTAAGTGGGAAACGATGTGGGAAGGCCCAGACAGCCAGGATGTTGGCTTAGAAGCAGCCATCATTTAAAGAAAGCGTAATAGCTCACTGGTCGAGTCGGCCTGCGCGGAAGATGTAACGGGGCTAAACCATGCACCGAAGCTGCGGCAGCGACGCTTATGCGTTGTTGGGTAGGGGAGCGTTCTGTAAGCCTGTGAAGGTGTACTGTGAGGTATGCTGGAGGTATCAGAAGTGCGAATGCTGACATAAGTAACGATAAAGCGGGTGAAAAGCCCGCTCGCCGGAAGACCAAGGGTTCCTGTCCAACGTTAATCGGGGCAGGGTGAGTCGACCCCTAAGGCGAGGCCGAAAGGCGTAGTCGATGGGAAACAGGTTAATATTCCTGTACTTGGTGTTACTGCGAAGGGGGGACGGAGAAGGCTATGTTGGCCGGGCGACGGTTGTCCCGGTTTAAGCGTGTAGGCTGGTTTTCCAGGCAAATCCGGAAAATCAAGGCCGAGGCGTGATGACGAGGCACTACGGTGCTGAAGCAACAAATGCCCTGCTTCCAGGAAAAGCCTCTAAGCATCAGGTAACATCAAATCGTACCCCAAACCGACACAGGTGGTCAGGTAGAGAATACCAAGGCGCTTGAGAGAACTCGGGTGAAGGAACTAGGCAAAATGGTGCCGTAACTTCGGGAGAAGGCACGCTGATACGTAGGTGAAGCGACTTGCTCGTGGAGCTGAAATCAGTCGAAGATACCAGCTGGCTGCAACTGTTTATTAAAAACACAGCACTGTGCAAACACGAAAGTGGACGTATACGGTGTGACGCCTGCCCGGTGCCGGAAGGTTAATTGATGGGGTTAGCGCAAGCGAAGCTCTTGATCGAAGCCCCGGTAAACGGCGGCCGTAACTATAACGGTCCTAAGGTAGCGAAATTCCTTGTCGGGTAAGTTCCGACCTGCACGAATGGCGTAATGATGGCCAGGCTGTCTCCACCCGAGACTCAGTGAAATTGAACTCGCTGTGAAGATGCAGTGTACCCGCGGCAAGACGGAAAGACCCCGTGAACCTTTACTATAGCTTGACACTGAACATTGAGCCTTGATGTGTAGGATAGGTGGGAGGCTTTGAAGTGTGGACGCCAGTCTGCATGGAGCCGACCTTGAAATACCACCCTTTAATGTTTGATGTTCTAACGTGGACCCGTAATCCGGGTTGCGGACAGTGTCTGGTGGGTAGTTTGACTGGGGCGGTCTCCTCCTAAAGAGTAACGGAGGAGCACGAAGGTTGGCTAATCCTGGTCGGACATCAGGAGGTTAGTGCAATGGCATAAGCCAGCTTGACTGCGAGCGTGACGGCGCGAGCAGGTGCGAAAGCAGGTCATAGTGATCCGGTGGTTCTGAATGGAAGGGCCATCGCTCAACGGATAAAAGGTACTCCGGGGATAACAGGCTGATACCGCCCAAGAGTTCATATCGACGGCGGTGTTTGGCACCTCGATGTCGGCTCATCACATCCTGGGGCTGAAGTAGGTCCCAAGGGTATGGCTGTTCGCCATTTAAAGTGGTACGCGAGCTGGGTTTAGAACGTCGTGAGACAGTTCGGTCCCTATCTGCCGTGGGCGCTGGAGAACTGAGGGGGGCTGCTCCTAGTACGAGAGGACCGGAGTGGACGCATCACTGGTGTTCGGGTTGTCATGCCAATGGCACTGCCCGGTAGCTAAATGCGGAAGAGATAAGTGCTGAAAGCATCTAAGCACGAAACTTGCCCCGAGATGAGTTCTCCCTGACCCTTTAAGGGTCCTGAAGGAACGTTGAAGACGACGACGTTGATAGGCCGGGTGTGTAAGCGCAGCGATGCGTTGAGCTAACCGGTACTAATGAACCGTGAGGCTTAACCTTACAACGCCGAAG
>NZ_JBQZXE010000206.1:0-2974 GCF_053555855.1 Shigella sp. SIG3 | reverse complement strand
ACTTCGACATACATGGTTTTCCAGTCAATTTTGCCAAAGCGATTAACAAACTCACGACCGAGGAAAATGTTTTCGGCAATGGTCAACTGCGGGATCAGGTTCAGTTCCTGATGGATAATCCCAATCCCGGCTTCCTGGGAAGATTTCGGCCCGGTAAATGTCGTTTCTTTCCCCAGCCATAAAAGCGTGCCGGCATCGCGAGTATAGATACCAGTAAGCACTTTCATCATGGTGGATTTACCCGCGCCGTTTTCGCCCACCAGCGCCATCACACGGCCCGGATAGACATTTAACGCTGCGCCCGAGAGGGCTTTTACACCCGGGAAGGCTTTATCGATGCCTTTAAGCTGAAGTAATGCTTCCATGACGGCCTCAGAACGTCACGCCAGCACAGAGAATGATATTCGCATACGGAGAACATTCTCCGCTGCGAATTACCGCCTGACTTTCTGCGGTTTGTTGTTTGAATTGTTCATGCGTGGTGTAACGAATTTCAATGGTATTTCCCTGGTGTTTTTGCAGCTGCTCAAGGTGAGTGAGCAACGTTTCGTGGAGTTGCGGATTATGTTGTTTGATCTCTTCCGCGATAATGGCAGCCTCGACCTGCATTTCATTTGTGACGACGCCCAGCACCTGCATAAAAGAAGGTACACCTTGGGTTAATGCCATATCGATACGCGTTGTACTTTTGGGGATGGGTAAACCAGCATCACACACCACCAGCGTATCGGTATGTCCCAGACGGGAGATCACCGATGAAATATCAGAATTAAGAACGGTGCCTTTTTTCATTTTTTTCTCCATCAGCGAAACGTTTCGCTGATCCGCAGCTTAATCCTGACTGAGTTGGGAAAACCATCGTGACGTTACGGAAATGTGATCAACCTCGAAACGTTTTACATGGTGATTAACCATGAAAACAAAAACGCCCCCTTATGAAGAAAGGAGGCGTCTGGCGTTAGATTTCGACCTGAGTACCCAGTTCGATAACCCTGTTTGGCGGGATTTCAAATTGATCTGGTGCACGCAGCGCATTACGTTGCAGCAGCAAGTACAGCTTGCCGCGCAGACGCAAATACCACGGGCGTTTGCCGAGGATCAACGACTCATGCGACATAAAGAAGGAGGTTTCCATCATCCGGCAACTTAATCCTTCCAGACCGCAGCGGTGGAAAACTTCTTCCACGTTTGGCGTTTCTCGCCAACCATAACTTGCCACCACGCGCCAGAAAGTGGGCGACAGTTGTTCAATCTGTACCCGACGGACGTTATGGACATATGGCGCGTCTTCGGTGCGCAGAGTTAACAAAATCACCCGCTCATGCAATACCTTGTTATGTTTAAGGTTATGCATCAGCGCAAAGGGAATGACGTTGATTGCACGCGACATATACACCGCGGTCCCGGGCACGCGAACAGGCGGTGATTTCTCCAGCGAAGCAATCATCGCTTCCAGAGAGTTACCATGTTCATGCATCCGCCGCAGCAAGCGGAAACGCTCGCTCTTCCAGGTGGTCATCACGATAAACATCACAGTACCGAGGCTCAATGGCAACCAGCCGCCGGAGAGCAGTTTATCGAGGTTAGCGGTGAACAATGGAATATCGACACAAAGGAAAGCAATCAGGATCAGCGCAACAAAATACTTATTCCAGTGCCAGTTCTGACGTGCCACGGTAGTCGAGAGAATAGACGTCAGTACCATGGTTCCGGTCACCGCAATCCCGTACGCCGCCGCCAGGTTGCTGGAGTGCTCAAAGCTGACAATCACAATCACGACCGCGACATAGAGCATCCAGTTCACAAACGGAATATAGATTTGCCCTGACTCCATTTCGGAGGTGTGAATAATGCGCATCGGCGACAAATATCCCAGACGTACCGCCTGACGCGTCAATGAGAAGACGCCAGAGATAACCGCCTGCGAGGCAATTACCGTCGCCAGTGCGGCGATGATCAGCAGTGGGATCAGCGCCCAGTCCGGTGCCAACAGGAAGAACGGGTTCTTAATCGCTTCCGGGTTCTTTAACAACAACGCTCCCTGACCGAAGTAATTAAGGGTCAAGGAAGGTAATACGACGGTGAACCACGCCAGGCGAATAGGGAACTTACCAAAGTGCCCCATATCAGCATACAGCGCCTCGACCCCCGTAATCGACAGCACCACTGCCCCTAATGCAATAAAAGAAACCGTTTTGTATTCAAGGAAGAAATGCACCGCCCACATCGGATTCAGCGCATGCAGCACTTCCGGGTTAGCAATAATGCTACGTAACCCCAGTCCTGCCAGAATCAAAAACCAGGTCAGCATGATCGGCGCAAACAGCTTACCGACCATAGCCGTGCCATGCTTTTGAATCATAAATAATAAAGTGAGAACGATAATTGAGAGGGGAACTATCCAGGTATCCAGCTGCGGGGCGACGATTTCCAGACCTTCAATGGCTGACATCACCGAAATAGCGGGTGTTATGACGACTTCACCATAGAAAAAGCTGCCGCCGATTAGCCCCATAATCACCAGCATTGATGTGGTTCGCGCCGACGTATTACGCCCGGCAAGCGACATCAACGTCAGGATCCCCCCCTCACCGGCGTTATCTGCCCGCATCACGAAGGTGAGATATTTAATGGAAACCACAAAGATTAGCAGCCAGAAGATCAGCGATAAAAAGCCAAACACGGCATCGCGTTCAACGCCAAAACCAAACTGGCCGGACAAACATTCACGAAGTGTATATAACGGGCTGGTACCAATATCGCCGTAGACAACTCCAATCGCCGCGAGGGTAATCGCGGGCAATGATTGCTTATTATCAGTGCTCATAGACTAGTCTTTCGTTGAAATATGAAATGTGTGCTTAGTCCCTTGGCCCACAAAAAAGCGCACAGTATGCACGATTAACGGCAAAATCGTACTCCTAAATGCGGCCACATTAACCTGGCTCAAAGAAAAAGCCCCCCCCCTTTGAGT